>JACQAG010000048.1 GCA_016195085.1 Pseudomonadota bacterium
GAACAAGATGAGATAGTTGAGATCATGCACCTTGGTCATCATGTCCTGCTGGGTGAGGCGCTTCTGGATCACCCGCTCGGCGACCTGGTCGGCACGGGCGGCGACCCGGCTCCAGGCATCGCCGAAATGCTCCTTCACCCGATCGAGGCCGATCAGTTGCACCTTGCTCACCATCACCTGGTCGACATTGCGCACGAGATCGCTGGCGCATTTCAGGAAGTCCTCGGGATCGCCGCGATCAAGGCCGGGCGATGGCACGGCCGGGCGAGGAGACGTTCGCGAGGGTGCGGCCTTCTTCGCCGGAGAGAAGATCTCGGAGATGCTGCGGGACACCTTGGCGACGGTGGAGGCATCCTTCGGCGTCGGCGTCGGCTTTGGCGCTACGGGCGTGCGCGTCCGCTCTCCCTGAAAGCGGGCGGCGTCCGCCTGGTCGGCAAAGCGGAACATGACCAAAACCCGCTGCGCCGCGCCGCCGCCGACGGCCGGCTTCGACATGCCCTGAAATTCCATCTTCCACGGAGCTTTGGCATTGAGCTTGAGCCAGGCTTCGATCGGATCGAGCTCGCTCTGGCTCCTGAGCGAAAGCCGGATCTCGTAGCGGAGCGTCGCTCCATTGTCGGCAGTCATGGCTGACATGCTCATCTCCCGTCATTTGATCCCGGTCATGCGCAGACGCGCGCCGAACCGGAGCTTTCAGTGACCCGATGCCGACAACACGCTGCGAACGACGTCCAGCAGAGCCGCCGCCCCGAACGGCTTCGCCAGGGTCGCGGTGGCGCCGAACTTGGCGGCGAGCGGCAGGAAGTCGGCATTCGCCGCGCGTCCTCCACCCGAAATGGCGATGATCGGGGTCCGCGGGTCGAGCTTGCGGATCGTCTGGATCGTCTCGATGCCCTCTTTCTCCGGCATGATGATGTCGGTGATCACCAGATCCGGCTTGTCCTGCTGGAAGGCGGCAAGCCCCGCCTTGCCGTCATTGGCGCAGCGAACGGAATGCCCTTCGCGCGTGAGCACGGTCTGGATCACCGCCCTGATCCCGCTTTCATCATCGATCACCAAGATGCGAGACATTGCGCTCCGCTCCCTCTAGGCAGGTTGCAGTCGGTGGCCGGGTGCGGCTGCCCGCGGCAAATAGACAGAAAAGCAGGCGCCTTTTCCGGGCACGCTTTCGACGTCGAGATAGCCGCCGAGCTCGGTCACCACCCGGCGCGCGGTGTAGAGGCCGAGGCCGACGCCGCTGCCCGCAGCTTTGGTGGTGAAGAACGGCTCGAACAGCCGCTCTCGCACCACGGGCGGAATACCCGGACCGTCGTCCTTGACGGCAAGCCGCACATAGTCGACCGGGGCGCTTCCGCCGCCGGTATGCGATCCAACCGCATCGAAGCCGGCGCTGGCCGAGATCTCGATGCGGCCGGGCTCCGTTCCGATCGCATGGGCGGCATTCGTCACCAGATCGGTGAAGACCTGCTTCAGCTTCTCCTCGCCGGCTTGGACAGCGCCGATATCGGGCTCGACCCGCTCCACCAGCTCGATGTTCCCGGGAAGCCCGCCGCGCAAGGATTGGCGAAGCCGTGCCACGAAGCCGGCGAGGTCGAGCTGCGAGCCCGAGGCCTGCTCCTCGCGGCTGAATGCCAGGACCCGCTTGATCAGATTGGCGATCTGCTGGGCGGATTGCCGCATCTGGGCGACGCTGTCGCGCTCGAAGCTGCCCTCAGGCAAGGCCTCCTCCGCCATCTCCCCCAAGGTCATGATCGGCACGAGCGCATTGTTGATCTCGTGGGCGATGCCGCCCACGAGGGTGCCCAAAGCCTGCAGCTTCTGTGCTTGCCGCAGTCGCTCCTTTGCCGCTTCCTGCTCGCGTTGGCGGTGCGCGCGCCGGCGAAGCTGCAGGACGATGAGCCACGATCCACCGACGATCAAGCCGACCAGCGCGGCATAGAAGCCAAGCACCACGACGCGATCCTGGTACCAGCCGGCGAGGGCGTCGGCGCGGTTGATCGATACGCTGATCACCAGCGGCAGCTTGTCGAGGGTCCTGTAGCTGATGATGCGCTCGACACCGTCGATGCTGCTGACGGCGGAAAACGTGCCGACCGGCGCTTTCGGCAAGTGCAATGTGAAGAGGGGCCCCGCCGCAACCGACATTCCCATGAAAATCGGCAGCGAAGGCTCACGCACGACGACGGTGCCGTCCAGCAAGGCGAGCGTAATGAACAACCGCTGGCGGCGTGTCATCGACTGGTAGAAGGTGGCCAAAGAGGAGGGATCGACCAAGGTGGAGGTGACGCCGCCGAAGGTTCCGTCCGCGAGGTTGAACCGGCGCGTCACCGGGAGGCGATACGTGCCGGACTGGACGGACAAGGCCGGCCTGCCGATGTACATCCCGACCGAGGCGCTGTCGCGATGCACGCGAAATTCCGGGAGCGCCTCGGTGTTGAGCGGCCATGGCGAGCGCGAAACGGCGCTGTACAGCCGGTCGCCGTGCTCGTCGGTCCAGGACAGGTTCAAGGCCGCCGCGGTGCTCAGCCGAAATTCGACCAAGGCCTGGTAGGGACGATCGCCTGCCGACGGCCCCCAGTGACCATCGCGCATCAACCGCTCTCGTTCTCTGTTGGCCGCCTCCAGCGTGCGATCGACGTCCTCGAAGACCAGGGTCGCATGCTCGGCCAGGACGTCGGTGAAGTCCTGAATGCGATGCTCGGCTTCGGCGATCTCAACCTGATAGCCGCGCACCAGCATCTCGGCGACGAACCCCGACAGCGCCAGCACCAAGGTTGCGGTGGCGATCGCGACGAACCGGACCGGTGGAACGCGCTGCAGCAGGCCGCCGATCGGCCGCAGCGCGCGCACGCCGATCGAGCCTGCCCGCTCGATGCCGCTCCACAGCCAGAGCGGGAACGGACGGCTTCCGCGAGAGCGAGACATATCCCCTATTTCGCCCCCTATCCGGGATCGATTGCCGGCTTGGCGCACAACTCTCCGGAAGGACCAGACGATCACGGCAAGCCAAGCTCCAAACTTTCAGGGGCAATATACAGCACTGGCGGATAGATTCTAAAGAATAAAGACGATCTTCAATTTATATATATTTGTTCTTTTCAGATAATTACCAATTCGCTTCTATGATATATTGAAATTCAATTGGTTAATGTTTGTTAACTAATAAGATATCGCCGGCAATGTGCCTGTATTCGCATTGTGAATGTTTCTGGCGTTGACGGCTTAGTTCCATTTTGTGGAATGGGATAATCGCCGACGGCGGCTCCGCAGGCTCGGTGGAGGCCGATAAATCTTCAATTTAAGCGGTATTGTTGCAAGTTCTCGGTGACACTACTTGGCGCCTTTAAACCTAGGCGGGTTATTTATTGCATTCTGGGAAGCCTGCCCCCGCATCCGACCGACCAAGCCGAACAGCGCGGGCACCCGGGAAACGGGCCCGCCGTCTCTGAAGCGCGGCCTTCCACCAACCAACGATCCAAGCGCATCCGCATTGCTATTGCACACCTCCGTCCCAAGAGCCCATAGCCGCGGCTTCGGCGCTCTAAAGCTTCTGCCCGCCATCGATGACCTGACGGATCTTCCGCGCCAGGTCCGCAACTTTGTAGGGTTTGCCCAGCAACGTAGCTCCCTTGATCTTTGTCAGCTTGCTCAGCAGTGCGGGTTCGCTGTAGCCGGAGGTGAACAGCAGCTTGATCTCCGGCCGCTTGGCGCGGGCCTGCTCGGCGAGATCGACCCCATTCATGCCGCCAGGCATGACGAGATCGGTGAACAACAGATTGATCCCCAGGTTGCGGTCGAGGAGAGCGAGCGCCGCAGGCCCATTCGGCGCTTCCAGCACGCGATAGCCGAAGCGCGACAGATGCTTCGCTACGACGTTACGGACGCCGCCGTCATCCTCCACCAGGAGGACGACCTCTCCGGCCTTCGCCGAAGCGATGGTCTCCGCCGCCTTTGGCGCTCCGATCGTCGTCGCCTCGGCATCCGCCCGCGGCAGATAGAGGCGAATGGTAGTGCCTTGCCCGATCTCGCTATAGACCTTGATGTGGCCGCCGGACTGCTTGACGAAGCCGAAGACCATGCTGAGGCCGAGCCCGGTGCCTTTTCCCGGCGCCTTGGTGGTGAAGAAGGGCTCGAACGCCCTTGCCGCCACCTCCGGCGGCATGCCGATGCCGGTATCCGACACGACCAGCGCAACATAATCGCCCGCGACGACCTCGGGATTTTGCGCCGCATAGGCTTCGTCCAAGGACACGTCCTTCGTCTCGATGATGAGCTTGCCGCCGTCGGGCATGGCATCGCGGGCATTGACCGCAAGGTTGGTCAAGGCCGACTCGAGCTGTGTCGGGTCGGCCAGCACCGGCCAGAGATCGGCGCCGAGCTGTAGATCGATCTCCACGTTTTCGCCAAGGGTGCGAGACAGAAGGCGAACCATGCCTTCGACCAGATTGTTGATCTCGATCACGTTCGGTTCGAGCGTCTGTCGCCTGGAGAATGCCAGTAGCTGGTGTGTCAATTCTGCCCCGCGCGAGGCCGCCCCGAGCGCAGCCGTGATCATTGCCTTACCCTCGGCCCGGTCCTCGATGGTGGCTTCCAGAAGGTCCAGATTTGCCATGACGATGGTCAAGAGATTGTTGAAGTCATGGGCGACCCCGCCGGTGAGCTGGCCGATTGCTTCCATCCGCTGCGATTGGCGAAGCTGGCCCTCGGTCTTCCGTCGAGCGGTTATGTCGTGGACGATGCCGACGAAGAAGGAGCGTCCTTCCCGCTGCGCCTCGCCCACCGACAGTTCCATGGGAAAGGTCGTGCCGTCCTTGCGCAGACCCATGACCTCGCGGCCGATGCCGATGATCTTCGGCTTGCGGGTTCGATTGTAGGTCTCGAGGTAACGGTCATGCTCTTCCTGGTAAGGCGAGGGCATCAGCATCTTGAGGTTCTGGCCGATCACCACATCGGCGCGATAACCGAAGAGACGCTCGGCCGCTGGGTTGAACATCGAAATCGTGCCGCGGGAGTCGATCAGGATCATCCCGTCGACGGCGGTGTCGAAGACGACGCGGAAGCGTTGCTCGCTTTCGTGCGCGGCTCGTTCGGCGGCGGCTCGGACTGCCACCTCCTTCTCGAGGGCCTCGGCGCGGTCCTGCAACTCGCGATAGAGCTTCACGTTCTCGTAGATCCGGCCGGCCTGGGCGCCGAGATTGACCACGACGTTCTCGTCCCCGTCGGAAAACCGATCGAGCCCGATCTTGTTGATCAGGCATATCCAACCATAGACGACGCTGGGCGATGCGATCGGCGCCACCAGCAGATTGTGGATCGGCGGAAAATCCCGGGGCAGCCCGACTGAGGCGGGATCGCCGTCGAGACCGTCGAGCCGGATGATGGAGCGCTTCGAAAGCACCTCCTCGATCTGGCCCCAGCGAGTCGGAAGGCGGCTCAAACTGGCGGCGAGGGCGGGATTGACGCCGCTGACGCTGAAATGCAACAGCTCGGTCGTGCTCAAGCCGAGAACGCCGACGATGGCGTATTTCGCCGCGACGGCAGCGCGCACCCCCGCACAGAATTTTCCGAACAGCTTCGCCGGATCCCGCTCCTGGTCGAGACGCAACCCCAATTCGATGACGGTCGATAACTTCTCGTTGACGGTCCTCAGGGCGTCCGCCTTTTCGAGAAGTTCGTCGGCCAAGAGCCTGGAATGTTCGCGATCGAACGCTTCCACCTCCACCTTGGGAGGCGTGATAATTCCGAGCGCTTGCTCCACGGTCGACAGCACCAGCGCCGGCTCGCAGGGCTTGAAGAGGAAAGCCCCGACCCCGCACTGCTTGGCCAGCGCCAAGGCTTCGGGGCGGAGATAGTGGGCGGTCGAGAAGATGACCGGCGTGGCCGCGAGGCTGGGATCGGCTCGGAGCGCGCGCACGAAATCGTAGCCGTCCATGGTCGGCATCAGGATGTCGCTGATGATGAGGTCGGGACACTCCCGGCGAGCGACCTCCAGCCCCTCTAGACCGTCACCGGCCTCGACCACCCGGTAGTGCCGATAGGAGAGCAGGGTCGCGAGATAGTCGCGGTTCTCGGGACGATCGTCGACGATGAGGACTGTGGTCACGGGGTGCGGTCTCCCCTCGGACGTCGAGCGAGAAGCCGATCGATCTCGGCAAGGAGCTGGTTCGGATCGAGGGGCTGGTAGAGAACGGAGTCGGGCTTGGTTCTGGTGCGCAGCATCGATTCGAGCTCCCGCGGCGGCACTGAGGAGACCAGCAGGAAGGGAATGGCGCCCAGCGTCGACTCGGCTCGCAAGGCTGCAAGCAGGTCGAGCCCGTCCAGCCCCGGCATCGACATATCGGAGAGGAATAGATCCGGGGGGGCGGCCAGCGCCATGCGCAGCGCCTCCTGCCCGTCTTGGGCGCAGGACACCTCGAATCCGTGCGGGGACAACAGGTTTCCGAAGAAGTCGAGATTGTCCGCGCGGTCGTCCACCGCAAGGATGCGGCCTCGGCCCCGCTCCGAGGCGGTCGCCTTCATCGACGCCACCGATGAGCTAGTGCGGTCTGTCGTCCGCATCGTTGCCTGCGGCAGGTATTCCTGCAGGCTGCCGAGGAATTTCTCCGGCTCGATCGGCTTCGCCATGTAGCCGTCGAAGCCGGCAGCGAAGGCGCGCTCGCGGTCGCCGACCATGGCAAGCGCAGTCACCGCCACCACCGGGATCGAGCGCAGCGCCGCGTCGGCCTTGAGCCGGGCGACGACACCGAAGCCGTCGATCTTCGGGAGCTGCACGTCGCATAGCACTAGGTCCGGCCGCTCGCGGGCGATCGCGGCCAGACCTGCCTCGCCATCGGCGGCGGTCGATGCCCGCCAGCCTGCCGACTGGATGAGATAGACCATGAGGTCGGTGTTGTTCTGGTTGTCCTCGATGACCAGCACCCTGGGCACCATGGCGATACCCCGCTAGTCCGGCAGCTCGATGGAAAATTCGCTGCCCTTGCCGTATTCGCTCTGGAAGCGGATCCGGGCGGCCATCATCTTCGCGAGCTTGCGGCTGAGATGGAGCCCGAGACCGGTGCCTTCGGCGCGCCGCGCGCCCACCTCGTGCACCTGGGAGAAGGCTTCGAACAGCTTCGGCCGATCCTCCGGGCGAATGCCGACGCCAGTATCGATCACGGCGATGATCGGCCGGTCGCGGCCATTTCCCCGCGGCCTGAGCTCGACCCGGACCTCGCCTCTCTCGGTGAACTTGATCGCGTTGTTGACGAGGTTGATGACGATCTGGCTGAGCGCTCGGCGGTCGACCAAGGCGACGACGTCGTTCTTCGGCATGGTGATCGTGAAGTCCAGTCCCTTGGCTTCCGCCATCTGCTTCAGACTGGCGGCGATCTCCTGGACCACCAAGTTGCAGGACACCGGTTCGATGTTTAGCTCGACCTTGCCGCTCTCGATCTTGGCGAGGTCGAGGAGATCATTGATGAGCGACAGCAGGTGGCGGGCGCTGCTTTGGATGGTTTTGAGCTGCTTATCCTGGTCCTTGGTCAGGGGCCCGGGCAGCTTCATGATCAGCGTGCCGGTGAAGCCGATGATGGAGTTCAACGGCGTGCGCAGCTCGTGGCTCATGCTGGCAAGGAAGCGGTCCTTGCCCAAGCTGGCATTCTCCAGCTCGACGTTTTTTTCCTGCAGTGTCTGCTCGAAGCGCTTGCGGTCGGTGATGTCGCGGGCGGCGGCGAACACGCCCTGCAGCTTGCCGTCCCGGTCGTGGAAGATGGCGGCGTTGTAGGAGACCACCGTCTCGCGTCCACCCTTGTCGCGGGCGGTCAGCTCGTAGTTGGTGACGCTGCTCTCGCTCAGCACTTGGCGGATGCCGCGCTCGGCGGCGGCGGGGTCGGTGAAATAGTCCTTGAAGGGCGTGCTGATGAGCTCGTCGCGGCTGCGGCCGGTCAAGGCCTCCATCTGCTGGTTGACGTCGGTGATGATGCCCAGCGGATCGGTGGTCATCAAAGCGTCGATGTTCGATTCGATCAGTGAGCGCGTGTAGAACTGCTGGGAGCGCAGCTCCTCCTCGAGCTTCTTCTGCGCGGTGATGTCGCGGGCGCCAGCGAGGATGCCCATGGGCTTGCCGTCGCTGTCGGTGAACACGCCGGCGTTGAAGGAGACCGGCAGCCGTCTTCCGTGGCGAGTCACCAGCACCAGCTCGTAGCCGATCACCCTTCCGGCTTCGAGGGTCTTCTCGACGCCGGCGGCGGCGAGCTTGGGATCGGTGAAGTAGCCGGCGAAGCCTGAGTTGACTAGATGCTTGCGCGAATAGCCGGCAAGGCGCGTCGCCTCCTCATTGACGTCGGTGATCGCTCCGTCGGAGGCGATGGCGAAGAGCGCGTCGGCCGATGCCTCGATCAGCGAGCGGTTGTAGGCCTGCTGCTCGGCGAGCTGGCCCTGCAGGCGGGCCTGCTCGGAGATGTCGCGGGCCGAGGCGAAGATGCCCTGCACCCGCTCGTCGCCGCCGCGGAACACCGAAGCGTTGAAGGAGACGGTGGACTTGCGGCCCGACAGCGTGCGGATCACCAGATCGTAGTTCTGCACCACGCCGTCCGCGAGCGTCCGCCTGACGCCGATGTCGGCGCGCGCCGGATCGGTGAAGTATTGCTTGAAAGGCGAGCCGATGAGCTGGTCGCGGGCGTAGCCGGTCATCCGGCAGAACTGCTCGTTGACGTCGGTGATGAAGCCCTCGGGGTCGACGGTGACGAGGCCGTCGACCGAGGACTCGATCAGCCCTCGCAGATAGGTCTGCTGCTCGCGGAGCTGCTCCTCCAGGCGCACGCGGTCGGTGATGTCGCGGGCGGAGGCGAAGATGCCGCGCACCTTGCCAACGGGATCCTTGAACACCGAGGCGTTGAACGAAACCTGCAGCAAGCGCCGCGTGCGCGAGACGATGGTGAGCGCGTATTCGGTGACGAAGCCGTCCTTGAAGGTCTTTTCGACGCCGGCCTTGGCGCGCTCGGGCTCGGTGAAGTATTCGATGAAACGCGAGCCCAGCAGCTCCTCGCGGCTGTAGCCCGACATCTGGCAGATGCGGTCGTTGACGTCGGTGATGGTCAAATCGGGATCGACGGTGATCAGGCCGTCGACCGAGGACTCGATGAGGCCGCGCAGGTAGTTCTGCTGCTCGCGGAGCCGCTCCTCGAGGCCCTTCTGCTGGGTGATGTCGCGCGCCGCGGCGAACACGCCCTGCAGCTTGCCGTCGCGGTCATGGAAGATGGTGGCGTTGTAGGAGACGACCATCTCGTGGCCGTCCTGGCGGCGCGCGGTCAGCTCGTAGTTGGTGACCTTGCCGTCATGCAGCACCTGGCGGATGCCTTCCTCGGCGCGCTCAGGGTCGGTGAAGTAGCTCTTGAAGGGCGTGCCGACCAGCTCGGCCCGCTTCAGCCCGGTCAAGGCCTCCATCTGCTGGTTGACGTCGGTGATGATGCCGAGAGGGTCAGTGGTCATAAGCGCGTCGATGTTGGATTCGATGAGCGAGCGCGTATAGGCCTGGGATGCCTGGATCTGCTCTTCCAGGCGCTTTTGCGCGCTGATGTCGCGGGCGGAGGCGAAGATGCCGCGCACGGTCCCGCTGTCGTCGCGGAAGATGGCGGCGTTGAAGGAGACCGGCGTGCGCCTGCCGTCCGCGGCCTCGAGGGTCAGCACATAGTCGGTGACGGCACCTTTCTCGAAGGTGAGCTTGACGCCCTCTTCGGCGCGGTCGCGCTCGACGAAGTAGTCTTTGAACGAGGCGTCGATGACGGCGGTGCGCTGCCGGCCGAGCAGGCGGCACATGGTGGCGTTGACGTCGGTGATGTGCATCGTCTGGTCGACGGTCACCAGCCCGTCGACCGAGGCCTCGATGAGGCCGCGGTTGTAGGTTCGCTCCTGTCCGAGCTGCTCCTGCAGGCGCGCCTGGTCGGTGATGTCGCGGGCCGAGGCGAAGATGCCCTGCTTGCCGCTGGCCTCGTCCTTGAACACCGCGGCATTGAACGAAACAAGGATGGTGCCGCCATCCTTGCGTTGCAGGGTCAGCTCATAGTTGGTGACGGCGCCCTTGTCGAAGCTGAGGCGCACGCCGTCGGCGGCGCGCTTGGCATCGGTGAAGTATTGCGGGAACTGGCTGCCGATCAGTTCCTCGCGGCTGTAGCCGGCGATGCGGCACATGGTGGCGTTGACGTCGGTCACCGCCAGCATCGAATCGACCGTGACCAAGCCGTCGAGGGAGGCCTCGATCAGGCCGCGATTGTAGGTGCGCTCCTGGCCGAGCTGCTCCTGCAGGCCGGCCTGCTCGGTGATGTCGCGGGCCGAAGCGAAGATGCCGCGCACATTACCGGACGGGTCTTTGAACACCGAGGCATTGAAGGATACACGCAGACGCTTGCCGGTCTTGGTGGCGAGCGTGAGCGCATAGTCGGTCACCTGGCCCTTCTCGAAGGTCTGATTGACCCCCGCGGTCGCGAAGTCCGGATCGGCGAAATAGTCGGCGAACGGCGTGCCGGTCAGCTCGGCCCGCTCATAGCCGGACATGCGGCACATCTGCTCGTTGACGTCGGATATGACGCCTTTGGGATCGACGGTGACGAGCCCGTCGACGGAGGCCTCGATCAAGCCGCGGTTATAGGCTTGAGAATCGCGGAGCTGACCTTCGAGCTGCTTCTGCTGGGTGATGTCCCGCGCCGCGGCGAACACGCCCTGCAGCTTGCCGTTCGCATCGCGGAAGGTGGAGGCGTTGTAGGAAACCACCACCTCGTGGCGGTCTTGGCGGCGCGCGGTCAGCTCGTAGTTGGTGACCTTGCCGTCGCGCAGCACCAGCCGGATGCCATCCTCGGCGCGCTGCGGGTCGGTGAAATAGCCCTTGAACGGCGTGCCGATGAGCTCGTCGCGCTTGCGACCGGTCAAGGCCTCCATCTGCTGGTTGACGTCGGTGATGAGGCCGAGGGGGTCGGTGGTCATCAGCGCGTCGATGTTCGATTCGATGAGCGAGCGGGTGTAGTACTGGCTTGCCTTCAGCTCCTCGGTGAGGCGTATCTCATCGGAGATGTCCTTGGAGATGAGCAGATAGCCGACGGGCTTGCCGGAGGTGTCGCGTCGGGGGGTGATGACGACGCGCGCGGTGAAGCGGGTCTGGTCCTTGCGCAGGCGCTCCAGCGTGCCTTCCCATTTGCCTTCGCGCAGCGCCAGGTCGAGGATCTGGCGCGCCTTGCCGGAGGCGACGTCCTCGGGAATGTGCAGGATCTCGGCATTGGCCTTGCCGACGACCTCCTCCGGCTCATAGCCGTAGATCCGCCTGGCACCCTCGTTCCACAACAGGATCTTGCCGTCGAGATCCTTGCCGATGACCGAATATTCGGTCGAGGATTGCAGGATGTTGGTGATGAAGTCGACGGCGGCCAGCGGGCTGCCGACAATGGCGCTGTCGAACATGCGGCTGCGGTGCCGGTCGTCGAAATAGCGGAGCTCGTGCGAGAGGTCGCGCGACATGAGGAGGAAGCCAGTGGGCTTTCCCTTGGTGTCGTGGCGCGGCGTCACCACCACGCGGGCCGGGAAGCGGCGGCCGTCCTTGCGCAGCCGTTCGAGCGAGCCCTCCCATTTGCCGGCGGCAAGGGCCGTCTTCAGCATCTCCTTGGGCACGCCGGTCGCGACGTCCTCCGGGACGTGCAGCAGGTTGGCGGATTTGCCGACGATCTCCTCGGGCGTGTAGCCGTAAATCCGCCTGGCGCCCTCGTTCCACAACAGGATGCGGCCGTCCAAGTCCTTGCCGATCATCGAGTATTCGGTCGAGGACTGCAGCAGGCCGAAGGCGAAATCGAGCGGCGCCTCGCCTTCCGGGATGGTGGTCGTTGGAAAGAATGGGACGGTCATGGCCCCTGTCCGAGATGAGGGAAAGAGATCCTATATCTTGAAATTGAATTCGTTGATAACAAATCGAGTTGAATATTGTGGTATGCTTCGATATCACTTAATAATACTGGACTTGAAAAAGAATTATTCAAGACGAAATAGTTAATATTGTTAACCAATTTGATCTTGGCAGCAATCCGCTGGCGGCAATCGAACATAGGTTTATCGCATTTTGATAATACATGCCCTTGTGGTGGTATTTCGCGGCGACTGCACTTCCACCGGTCGCACCGGTCCCACCAGTCGTGGGACGGTGCATTCGCGTATGTTACTGGCACTTGAGCAAAGGTGTCTTGCGACTGGATGAGCGGATCAATGTTCACCGTCGGCGCAGCCCCGCCCCTGCACCCGACCGACCAAGCGGGACAGCTCACCGCCGCGAAACCGCGTCGAGCGGATCGAGGTCGCGCCGAGCTGCTTTGCCATGCGGAGATGGCTCGCTCGGTCGAGCGGTCGGCCGCCGCCGGCAATGGCGAGCATCGGCACGCTCGGATCGTTGGCGCGGAGCGCACGCATGGACTGCACGACCTCGGCCTCAGGCATGGCGATGTCAATCATCACCAAATCGGGCCGTTTTCGCCTGAAGGCATCGATGCCGGCTTGCCTGCCCTCCGCGCAAACGACCTTATGACCGGCGTCGACCAGGATTGCCCGGAGGGTTTCCCTTAGATCAGGGTCATCGGCGATCAATAAGACATCGGCCAAGTCCATGACTCCAGCTCCGATATTTCGCCTAGAAGCGGCCACGGTCGGCTTTCGTATGATCGACCGGTGTTCGGGCGCATGTCGGCGATCCGGCAGATTGGAGTGAATCTAGGCGGCATGGATCGGTATTTCTTGGACGGCCTTGCGGGGCTCAGAACGTTCTTGCGCTTTTCCAGGGTCTTCTCGACCTCAGCGTGGCGAAGTCCCTTGATTGGCGACATCTGGGAGACCAACGTTGCGTGCCGGATGGGGTGCCAATGTGATGATTCCGAAGTTCGTGGGCGAACTTCGGAATCTGAATCACACCGGCTTCAATGGATTAGCGGCCCGCTTATCCCGAGCGTGTCGCTTCTCGCCTAGCTCGGGGGACGCACCTCGGAAGTACCGGGCGGTTTATCCTACGAACCTCCCATTCGGTGCACTAGGAGCTCTGCAGAATGCTACGGCGACGAGCCAGGGTCGGAGTTTGGCCCGTCAGTCGCCGGAAGTGCCTGGCAAAGTGGCTTTGATCGGAGAATCCGACCGAGAGAGCGATTTCCGCTATCGGCAGATTTGTCGACTCGAGCAGCTCTCTCGCACGCTCAATGCGCCGCTGGAGTAAATAGCCATGCGGCGGCATGCCAACCGCCCGCTTAAACGCGCGCGCGAAATGCCATATCGATAGGCCCGCGATTTTCGCCAGCGCCGCAAGGCCGACATTTTCGCGTAGAGAAACATCAATATACTCGAGCACTCGGCGCAGCACGATCGGCGAGAGACCACCACGATGTTGCCGGTCGACGATGGTATCCCTCATGTCCGCCAATTGGCCGATCCGAGGTCGCGCATGGAAGATGCTCGCACCGCTGTTCTTGGCAATTCCCGACCTGGCAATCGGTGCGGTCACGATTGTGCGCCAACCGGCCTCGTCACGGATGCTCGTGAGTCGACCAGGAAGATCGCCCCCCGAATTTCCCCGGAACAGGGAAAGATCGCGTGCGAAGAATTTCCACAAACTGACGCCGCCGTGCAGAGACTCGTCGTTGAGATCAAGCGAGTCACGCGCATTGCGATCGGCGCCCACGATCCGCTGATCGGTATCCACGGCCAGTAATAGTGCGCTCGAACCTCCATTGTCCCGAGACAATGCGAGAATCCGGTCGCGGCTGAAGCGTGCGCGGAAGAGGCGCTCTTGTATGGCGCGCGCGGCATTGAGGGTGATCGGAAGGGAAAGTGCATGGGCTCCCTCCGACACGTCAGGGTTCATCGAGGATACGTCGAGCACGGAGCATAGCCTACCGTCGGGAGCGAAGATCGGAGCTCCGGAGCAACTGAGGCTGATGTTCCGCGCACGGAAGTGCTGATGCGTATGCACGGTCAATGGTCGGAGTTCCCTGATGCACGTCCCGATCCCATTCGTGCCCTCAACGCTCTCGGACCAAACGCCGCCTAACCATATACCCCAATGCTTGAATCGATCGGCTTTGGCTTCGTCGCCGCGGTGGTCGATCGCAATTCCATTGGCGTCGCAGAGAAGGACGACATAGCCGGCGTTACGCATGACGGAATACAGCTGGTCGAGTTCGACACGGCCGATCTCGATTTGATATTCAAGTGGCTCGCGGAGTCCATTCAGTTCGTGCTGAGTTACGATTTGTGCCGGCGCAACATTTCCAGGATCGATATGATGATCCTTCAGACTTCGCCGCCAGGACTCTGCCAATCTGCCAAGGGCAGCAGAGTCGGGCGGCCCCTCGACGGACAGGCTTACTCGGTCAATGTGATGGGAAGCCGGCATTGCCATGATCCATGAACGGCGATTAGAGAGAACATCGTCGCGACAAAGCGCGCCTTAATTCATGAGCCAGAAACGTCCAAACCTTCACCAGGACCGCAAGGTCCAATTTCATGAGACGTATGTAGAACCCATGCCGGAGACATCAATACGTTTAGCCCGGATTATTCATCACGGCGACGCGTCCGCTTTCCCCCCGATAGCTGCCGTGATATTTCAGTGCTTACCCGCTCCCAGCACGTTCGCAATGAGCACGCCGAGGCAACCAAACAACAGAATGACGCCTCCCGCTATAGGAACATCCGGCATCAGAGATGCAGAAATACCGGCAAGTACGATGACCGTAAGGACCGCCAGCGCCAGCGAGCCGTCATCAATGATCAATCCGGTCAGCTCGCGAAAGACGGCGACCAGCGTATTCATCTCACCGCCTCCGGGCTCGCTCGCCGCGCCAGGACGACTGCGGTGAGTCCAACGGTCAGGAACAGCGCTGCAAATCCGACGATCGCGAGATCCGCGCCCGGCCAAGCCACGCCGAGACCTTCTCCGGTCCAAAACATGCCGAACGCGGACAGCATCACGCCGACGGCGAACTTGAGCGTGTTTTCGGGAACCCGCGCCAGCGGGCGATGAACGACAAAACCCGCACCGGCAACCAGCAGACATGCCGCAAGTGCACCAGCGCTCGCAGGAACAAGCAGCCCGCGGCCCGCGCTCACCGCAATCACGGTGAACACCACTTCGAGGCCTTCGAGAAAGACGGCCTTAAAGCTGGCTAGCGCCGCAAGCCAATCGAGCTTTGCCACGTGGCGGCGTGCTTGCTCGCGCAGTTCCGCCGTTTCGGCCGCGAAGGCCATAGCTTCATCATGTAGCGGAATGACACCGGCTGCGCGGAGGATCGCCTTTCGCAGCCAGCGCATGCCGAACATCAACAGCAGGACCCCGATCGCGAGCTGCAGAAGATGCAGAGGGACATGATCGAGGACAGGGCCAAGCACCGCCACGATGAGGGCCAGCAACAAAAAGCCAGCGAGGGCGCCAAGCCCCGCGGGCCGCCAGCCGCGAACCGTGGCGACGGCGAGGACGATCGTCAACGCTTCCACCGCCTCGACCAACGAGGCCAAGAATGCGGCCGTCATAACCGGCCCGATGTTTGCCAAACTACCTGTCACGCGATGCCTCCGCGAGCCCGTATGCTTGTTCGTGGAGAAGATCTTCTGGTTAGTGTGGGCCACCGCTCAAGCTCGCGATCGATCATCAGAACGTCATGCCTGAGTTCAACCATAGTGGGAATGCCCTGGCCTGTTAGCGGCGGGCCGAAGACCGCCGCGAGCACGATAATTGTCGCCAGAGTCCAGCCGAGGAGGGATTGGGTGGATCTACCGCTGCGCTTGCAGCGCGATGCAGCAACGCGCATCGATTTGCCCTTACTGAGGTTCCGTCGTGGAACATAGGGTGGGTCTCAGCATGCTGGAAATGCATTCTCTTCATTGGTACATGTCCATGGAGAATGTGCAAGCGGTGGAGGTATTCCCCATGGCCAAATCCAGCGTAAATATGGCTGCCATCGACCTTAATCTGCTGGTCGTCTTCGACGCCGTCATGCAGGAACGAAGCGTGACACGGGCCGGCAACCGCCTCGGCCTTAGTCAGCCCGCGATGAGTCACGCCCTGGCCAGGCTGCGCCATATGCTGAAGGATGAGTTGTTCATCCGCAGCCCCAAGGGCATGGTGCCCACGCCACGGGCCGAGCAATTGGCTTTGCCCGTCAGGCAGGCACTGGACGGATTGCAGCATTCGCTTGAACCGACCCAATTCGACCCTTCGAAAGCGACGCGAACCTTCAGCGTTGCAGTTGACAATTATGCGGCGCTCGTTTTGGTCGGGTTACTGGCCTCGCGCATGGGCAAAATTGCTCCGGGAGTGACGGCTGAGTTTCGCCCGAGTGGCACGCTCAATATCCTCGACCTGCTCGATAACGGTGAGATTGATCTCGCGATCGGGCCTTTCGCCAAATCAGGCGAACGATTTTCACACCAAGCCCTGCTGAAAGACGAATTCGTCGCGGTATTGCGAAAAAACCATTCCGCGACAACCACCAGAGAACTGTCAATCGAAACGTTTGCTGCCCTGCCGCATCTTGAGATCTCATCAGTTCGCCACACTACCGATTTCATTGATCAGGCTCTCGGACTGCGGAAGCTGACGCGCCGGATAGCACTGCGCGCGCCCTTGCTGTCTGCTGTGGGCATTTTGGTCGGGTCGGACATGGTGTCCATCTTCCCGCGACGCATCGCCGAAGAGCTGGTGCGTCATCGTCCACTCGCCATTCGCTCCCTGGCTCATTCGTCACCAACAATTGAGACAGCGATGATTTGGCCGCGACGGCTTGATAATCAGGCCGCGCATCGTTGGCTGCGCGAGTTGGTCATCAAAATCTGCAAGAGCCAGCGTGCGAAGTAGACGAATGTCTGCCGCGGGTCACTAGCAGGCGCGCCGCCGATACCGCTATTTCTTCGCGGCGATCTTGTGGGAGAAGCGAAGGCCTTCGATCAGCTCGTTGGCTTTGCCGTGGTGGGTGTCTACCTTGTGCTCATCCGGCTCGCTGCCCCAGATGAACTCGATGCCCACGCCTTCGAAGGCCGCGGTGATGTCGCGGCGCGTGCGGAACTGCAGCGAGCGAACATTCATCTCGAAATCGGCGATGGTCTTGCGCGCGAGCTCCGAGCGCTCCGCCAAGTCCGCCTGCGTCCAGCCCAGGATCGCGCGCGCGGCGCGGCATTGCGCCGGAGACAAGACCCGTCGAGGCTCTTTCTTTTTCGCATCCGCGACGGCTTCCTGGTCGCGGATGGCCCCGCGCGCGCGCCCCATCGGTCTCGTCCCTTGGAACCCGGATGTATTTCACGCTTTGGTAGAATCCACCGTCTTCTGCACCGGAGGCAGCTATCCGTGAACCAAAGCCGTGGTTGCAAAAGATATTAGGCAATAGAAATTGTTGCGCAATCCCATACTAATACTCTCCGTGAGCTATTTCATGCGGAATGAGCATTTCCGCAATGGCGCGGACCTACGTTAGATAGCGAGCGAATTCATCGACGTAGATCGAAGGTACGTCCCCGGCGGGCCTCCGTCCGGCGCTTGCGCGGCCTTGGCGGCTGCAACATGCTGGCGCGCCCGATCGAGCGGGGGCTTCAGCGCGCCGCGCTCGCAATAAGACCAATCCCCGAGGAAACGCCCATGACCGTCGTCGACGTCCACACCCACATGCTGAGCGAAGCCTGGGTCGAGCTCATCAAGTCCCATGGCGCGCCCCGCTACGCGGTCAAGGCGAGCCAGGACGGGCCCAGGGCGATCTTCTGGGACGGCGCGCCGTTCATGACCCCGCAAGGCGGCCATATGGACTACGGCGTTCGCCTCAAAGCCATGGACGAGGCCAAGGTCGACATCGCCATCGTCTCGCTCACCTGCCCCAACGTCTATTGGGGCGGGCCCGACATCAGCCTTAAAGCCGCCCAAGTGATGAACGACGACATGGCGGCGGCTGAGAAGCGCTATCCCGACCGCATCCGCTGGATCGCGTCCTTGCCTTGGGAATATCCGACCCTCGCCGTGGCCGAGCTCGAGCGGTCGCTGGCCAAAGGTGCCGTCGGCGTCATGGTGCTCGCCAACATCGCCGGCAAATCCCTGACCGATCCCCTGTTCGAGCCGATCTGGCGGGCGATCGACAAAAAGGGATTGCCGGTGCTCGTGCATCCGACCGCACCGCCCGGCACGCCGGAGATGGATATGCGCGACTACAACCTCATCGCATCGGTCGGATTCATGTTCGACACGACCTTGGCGTTTGCGCGCATCATCTTCGATGGCTTTCTCGATCGCTTTCCCAATCTGCGTCTCATCGCTTCCCATGCCGGGGCAACCTTGCCCTATCTCGCCGGCCGCTTCGATGTCTGCTTCGACAACATGAACGCCTGCCGCATCAATATCAAAGAGCGGCCGGAGGCCTATCTTCGCCGCATCGCATACGACAGCGTCACCTATCGCAAGGAGGCGCTCGAGCTGTGCGTGTCGGTCGGCGGCGCCGAGAACCTCCTCTATGGTTCCGACTATCCGCACAACATCGGCGACATGAAGGGCTGCCTCGCCCGCGTCGATGCTCTGCCCGCGGCCCAAGCCAAGGCAGCGCGCGGCGGCAACGCGATCAAGCTGTTCAAGCTGTAGGGCCCAGATTGAGAAGTTCGTCGGACAATGCAACACCTGCACGTCGATCGTGCGTCCTTCGACGAGCTCAGGATGAGCGGAATTGTGCGTCGCAGAAGGACCGGCGTGGCAGAAAGAAAAGCCTCATCCTGAGCTCGTCGAAGGACGCACGGCAGCAGTCCGAGATTTCATCGTGACTGAGAAACTTCTCGGTCAGGACGCCAGGGTAGAGCGCGCGAATTGGTGCTTAAACCCCGATTGATGGACGCAGCTTCTGGAAGCTACTATTCGCCGCATGCGGGCAGTCGGTTTGAAAGTCCTCAAGAACAAACTGAGCGAGTATGTGCGTCTGGCCGCGAGCGGCGAGACCGTACTGGTGACCGTCCGCGGCCGCGTCGTCGCCGAGATTGTGCCGCCACGGTTAGGGCGAAGCCCGCCCTTTGCCGATGCGCAGCTGATTGAGGCGGCGCGCGAAGGTTGGGTCACGCCGCCGGTGCTGGAGGGAGGCCCGCCGCCGCGCAAGCCCGTCATGAGCTTCAGCGAGCTCATGCGGGAGCTGGGACGCGACCGCGAGGATCGCTGGCGACGCCGTAGGGTCTAGCCCGCGACGCGGCGGGGCGCCAGCTCGGCGATCGAGGCGACGGTGCGATCGGCGGGGAACGCCAGCGTGATCATGGTGCCGCGATCGGGCGTGCTCTCGAGCTTGAGCTGGCCGCCATGCAGGCCCATGAGGTCGCTGGCCAAGGTGAGGCCGAGCCCGGCGCCGCGGGTGCGTTTGGTTACCGTGTTGTCCACCTGGCCGAAGCGCGCCAGCGCCCTCGGGATGTCCTCCGGCGCAATCCCGATGCCGGTGTCGGCCACCCGCACCTGGATGCCTTCCGGCTCGGTCCAGGCCGAGACCGTGATCGATCCGCCGGCAGGCGTGTATTTGATCGCGTTCGAAAGCAGGTTGAGCAGGATCTGGCGCACCGCGCGCTCGTCGCCGATGAGCAGCGGCAGATTCTCCGGCAGGTCCGCCTCCAGCTTCACCTCAGCCGCCCGCGCCCGGTCGCCGATCATGGTCGAGACCGTGTCCACGGTGCGCGGCAGGTGGATCGCCCGCTCGTCCAGCTGCCAGTGGCCCGCCTCGATCTTGGAGAGATCGACCACGTCGTTGATGAGGTCGAGCAGGTGCTGGCCGGAGGATTCGATGTCCCGGGCGTATTCGATGTAGCGCGCCGAGCCCATCGGCCCGAACATCTCGTCGCGGAGGATCTGCGACATGCCGATGATGGCATTCAACGGCGTGCGGAGCTCGTGGCTCATATTGGCGAGAAAGGCGGACTTCGCCTTGCTCGCGGCTTCCGCCTTCTCGCGCTCCTCGGAGAGCATGCGCTCATGCTCCCAGCGCGCGCCGATATCGCGGGTGATGCACACCATCTCCACGGCGCGATCGGCCTCGTTCTGCTGGGCGAGCTGCATCTCGACATGGCGGTAGCCGTCGCGCTCGGATCGAAGCCGGCAGGTGGCGACCCCGCTTCCCTCGGCCAGCGTCTGTTCGTGGCAGGCCTGCAGGACGCCGAGGTCGTCGGGATGCACGAGGTCGTAGACCGAGCGGCCGACCAGCGCATCGGGATGATGGCCGAGAAGCCGGAAGGCCGAGGCGGAGGCGTAGAGGAAGATGCCGTCGGCAGTGTGGCGCGAGATCGTGTCGGTCGCACTCTCCACCATCAGCCGGTAGGAGGCCTCGCGCTGGCTGAGCTCGGCTTCGCGTTTGAGCTGCCGCTCGATCACGGTTTCGAGCGCCGTCACCAGCTGCGGCATCGACACGCCGAGACGGCTTTGCTGGGGCAGCTTGCCGCTCTCCCCGCCCGCCAGGCGATGCACCGTGCGCAAGAGCGGTGTGGTCTGGCTGAGTGCCGTCCAGCGGCCGCTCCACCACGCCGCCGAAGCGATCGCGATCAACGCCGCCATGATCGTGAGCGCGCTGTAGGACATGAGCATATCCGCCTCGCTCTCTAGTGTCCCGCCCCTGAAATTCGTCCGCGAATTTCAGGGATGAGCGGGCCACTAATCTATTAAGTCTAGTGTGATGATTCCGAAGTTCGCCTGCGAACTTCGGAATCATCACACTAGTGCCTGCCGGCGAAGGCCCTGTCGTCCCGGCGATTTGATCGCCTCGGCAGTTCCGCCTTGCTTGCCGCAAAGCTAGCGGCGGCCGGTTAATTTTTCATTGAAACGGCGAGCGGCGGTGTCCGGCAATACGTTGAGATTGCCTCAAAATGTCAAACGCCCGCCGGTCTAGCGGCGTTAACCCAGGAATTCCAAGACCGTACCAGTGGCTGCAGAAGAAGGGACCCGAACGCCACCTTGGATCGCATCGAACCGGACCCCCGCCGTCTGGAGAAGCCGGGCGGTCGCCGCCGCGCTCCGCACCTTCAAGGACAGCACGGCGAAGACCGGGGCGTGCCGGGCAAAGCCGCTCTCGCCCGGGTATTGCTCGGCAAAGCCGCCGGCGGAGAGTACCCGGATCGGGGCGTTGCCGGTTGCGACCTCGCAGCCGCCGGGAATCCGCTTCGCTGCCGCTCCGAAGACGGCGCCATAGGCGCGGCCCGCCGCCTCCGGGTCGGCCGCAACCAAGGTGATCTGGGCAAGACCCAAAGCACCGTTGGCATGCTCGAGATACTCCGGCAGCCAAACGAGATCCCTTGTGTGGTGCTGGCAGAGGAATGCGCGCCCGCCCGGGGTCATGGCGCCGTCGAGATGCACCACGGTGAAGCGCGCGTCCTTGCGGACCGCGGGGGAGGTTGGGAGGGGGTGAGGATTACCCCCTCCCAAAGCCCTCCCTGGCGGTAGCTCGACCGGGCGGCCGAAATCGACGGCCGGCTTCGGCCCGAGCCCGGCCGCCTCCAGCTTGCGCACGGAAGCGCGCGCATCCTCGGTCTTGAGCGCCAGCGCCGCCAGCCCCTCGCGCTCCTCGAGGATCGCCGCGAAATCGGCATTGAGCGGCTGCGGCTTCGCCACGCTCAGGAGCTCGAAGTAATTGGCCTCCTGCAGCATGACGCAGTGGTTGACGGTATCGAGCTTGCTGTGACGGCCGAGCGGGGTCAACGTGAAGCCCAATCTCTGATAGGTCTTGCGCGCCGCCTCGAGGCTCTGCGCCAGGATCACCACGTGATCGATTCCGGTGATGCCGGTTGGCATCGGCATGGGTCGTTCCTCTTTGTCAGTCGCGCCGATCGAGCCAGCGATAATAGAGCAGCATCGAAGGTGCGAGATGTCGGACCAGGCCGTGGAAGGGAATTGGTCGGGGGGCGGTGAAGGGCAGGGGCAGCTCGTCGGCCGGCCGCCCAAGCGCCGCCTCGGCGAGCACACGGCCGATCGCCGTCGACAACGCCACGCCGCGGCCATTGCATCCGGTCCAGCCCCAAAGCCCGGGACCGAGCGCGTAGAGATGCGGCAGCCGGTCCGGTGTCACCCCCATCAATCCATGCCACACATGCTCGAACTCCGGCCGATCCAGCTGCGGGAATGCCGCTTGCAGGCGCAGGGTGATCCGTCGCCTGAGCCGGGGGC
This sequence comes from Pseudomonadota bacterium, assembly GCA_016195085.1. Taxonomy (NCBI): domain Bacteria; kingdom Pseudomonadati; phylum Pseudomonadota; species Pseudomonadota bacterium. Next base: position 22,139 of record JACQAG010000048.1, read on the forward strand.
CATGATTGTAGGCGACGACCATGCGTCCGCCGGTCACCAGCCGCCCGGCGCCGTCGAGATGGAAGGCGAGGAGGTCGCCTCTGGTGTCCGACAGGCCGTGGCCTTCGGGCATGATGGTGCGGCGGACATTCTCCGAGATCGGTGCGGTCGCCACTTGATAGATCTGCACCGGCACCGCGCTTCGTGCCTGCGCGGGGTTGAGATCGCCGGTATAGGCGTTGGTGGCGAGGATCACTTGCTTTGCCACCAGCGTGCCGCCCGGGCTCGCCAACCGCCAGCGCTCATGCTCAGGGGTGAGCGCCTCCACCTTGCTATCGGTGTGGATGCAGGCGCCGGCGGCGAGCGCGGCACGCGCCAGCCCGCGGGCATATCCCAAGGGGTTGATGTGCCCGCCGGTCCGGTTGAGCCAGCCGCCATACCAAGCCTCGGATCCGGTGAGCCGAGCCATGCGGGTCCGGTCCAGGAGCTCGACCGGTGCGCCACGCCGGCGCCATTGCTCGAAGCGGGCGCGGCTCTGTGCCAGACGGCTTTCCCGATGCGCCGGCTGGATCCAGCCGGCCTGCACCGCCTCGCAGTCGATCCGGTGCTTGGCGATGAGCTGGAAGACCCCGTCGGCCGCATCCCTGACCAGGCCGGCCAAGGCCTCGCCCTGCTTCTCGCCCAGGCGGCGAACGAGATCGTCGGGATCGCCCCTGGCCAGGCTCGGGATCACCTGGCCGTTGTTGCGTCCCGAAGCGCCCCAGCCGATGGGGCCGGCTTCGAGGAGTGTCACCCTGGCTCCCGCCTCGGCCAAGGCGAGTGCCGCGGCGAGCCCGGTATAGCCGCCGCCGATGACGGCGATGTCGGTCTCGGCGGCACCGGCGAGCGGGCTCGTCGCCGGGGCGGCCGGCGCGGTTTTCGCCCAGAGGGATGGCGGAAGGGGATAGGCGGACATGAGCACGCAGTCTCGGTTGGATGCGCAAAACTGGCAACCGTCACATACTAGGGGGCACCAGGGAGGGACCATGCTGTTCGACATGCAAGGCAAGGTGGCGGTGGTGACCGGGTCCAGTCGGGGCATCGGCCGGGCGATCGCCCATGCGATGGCGCGGGCCGGAGCCTCGGTGGTGATCTCCAGCCGCAAGCTCGAACCCTGCCAAGGGGTCGCGGCCGAAATCGCCGCCTTCGGCGGCAAGGCCATCGCCATTGCCTGCAATGTCGGCCGCAAGCCGGAGCTGGAGGCGCTCGTCGCCGGTGCGCGCAAGGCTTATGGGCGGATCGACGTCATGGTCGCCAATGCCGCCGTCAACCCGCATTTCGGGCCGCTTCTCGCCATCACCGACGAGGCCTTCGACAAGATCATGGCGACCAACGTCAAGAGCAATTTGTGGCTGGCTCAGCTGGTGCTGCCGGAGATGGCGGAGCGCAAGGACGGATCGATGATCATCGTCTCCTCCATCGCCGGCCTGCGCGGCGCCACCACGCTCGGCGCCTACGCCATCTCCAAGGCCGCCGACTTCCAGCTCGCCCGCTCGCTCGCGGTCGAGTGGGGGCCGTCCAATGTGCGGGTCAACTGCATCGCGCCGGGCTTGGTAAAGACCGACTTCGCCCGCGCCCTCTGGGAAGATCCGGTGCTTTACGAGAAAGCGGTTCTCGGCAGCCCGCTCAGGCGCATCGGCGAGCCCGACGACATCGCCGGCGCGGCGGTCTTCCTGGCCAGCCGCGCCGGCGCCTTCATGACCGGCCAGGTCATCATCGTCGATGGCGGCGCCACCATGATTGCGTGGGGGTAGACCGACGCGCCGTTGACCCCGGCTCGGTCCCACTGGCAGCATCGCCGGCCGCCCGCATCCTCCTCGAGAAAGACCTGAGGCCATGGACAGCCGATCGCTCTATCCCGAGATCGAGCCCTACAGCTCCGGCATGTTGCCGGTCGACAATCGCCACGCGCTCTACTGGGAGCGCTCAGGCAACCCCCAGGGCGTGCCCGCGCTCTTTCTCCACGGCGGTCCCGGCGGCGGCACGCGTCCGGCCAATCGCCGCTACTACGATCCGGACTTCTTCGACATCATCCTCTTCGATCAGCGCGGCTGCGGCCGCTCGGTCCCCAATGGCGAACTCGCCAACAACGACACCCAGCACCTCATCGCCGACATCGAGAGCCTCCGCCAGCATCTCAGCATCGAGCGTTGGCTGGTGACCGGCGGCTCCTGGGGCAGCTTCCTCTCGCTCGCCTATGCCGAAGCGCACCCGGAGCGCTGCCTTGGCTTGCGCGTGCACGGGATCTTTCTCGGCAGCCGCGAAGAGGTCGACTGGTGGTACACCGGCATCCGCAACACCTTCCCCGAGCGCTGGCAGGCCTTCATCGAGTTCCTGCCGGAGGTCGAGCGCGGCAATCTGCTCGATGCCTTCCATCGCCGGGTGACCGATCCCGATCCGGCGGTGCACCTGCCGGCGGCGGTGGCGCTTCGCACCTATTCGGGGTGGACCCAGACCTTCCGCGAGGATCCCATGCACGTGGCCAAGCTCCTGGAGCCCCAGGCCTGCGTGCCGCTGGCACGGTTCTTCACGCATTTCGGCGTCAACGGCTTCTTCATGCCGGAGGGCACGATCTTGGCGAACATCGGTCGCATCCGCAGCCTTCCGGGAATCATCGTGCAGGGCCGCTACGACGTGGTCACCCGCATGCGCATCGCCTATGAGCTGAAGCAAGCCTGGCCCGAGGCCGAGCTGCAAGTGGTGACCGAGGCGAGCCATAGCGGCACCGAACGGCCGATGGCGGAGGCGTTGACCGGTGCCACCGAGCGGCTGAAAGCCCGCCTCAAGGCCGGCGGCGTTCAGCCAAGAGCCGGCTCACGCGCCTAAGGGTGGCCCAGCGATCGAATCGCTGGCGCCGGGCGGCCGCGGCATTCACTCCTTCAGGCGCCGCTCGAGCTCCGCCAGCACCTGGGAGCGGAAGCGGCCGCCTTCGGCCCGGGCCTTCTCCAACAGGCGCACCGCCAGGCTTTCCTTCGGCGGAAACCCCATCTGGTGGCGGGCCATGCGCTCGGCCATGTCGAGAACCTCCGGGTCCACGCGCTGCCGGAGCTCCCGGATCCGCATCATCGCCTTTTCGCGCTCGGCGGACATGAGGGCCAGCACATCACAGCCATCATTGCCTGGCAAGCCTCGGGCCACCCCGTGTAAACTACCGCCACGATGAAGTGCTGCATGTGCGAGGCGAACGCGATCGTCAGCTTCGGAGTCACGAAGGCGGCAGCCCAACGCTACAAGCAGGCCAAGCGTACCTACTACGCCTATGGCCACCGCGAGACCCTGCTGGTGTTCTGCGACCAGCATTTCGAAGAGGCAGCACTCACTTGGCCCGGGCTTGCCACCAATCCCGTGCAGCCGGTCAACCGCTACAAGCAGGCAGGTGTGACCGCGATCGAGCGTTTGCGTGGCAAGCTGCAGGAGCCGGCGACGCGCGAGCGGGTGCTGATGCTCTGGCGCGAGGCGGCGATCGAGGACCGGCGTTCGAGCCGGGCGGTCGGATCGCGCCGGCGCAACCGCGCCGGGGAGGAGCACACCATCCGCCTCCTGGAGCAGATGCGCGATCTCTTGGCGAAGAGCTAGGGCGCACTACTCCTTTCTCACCTCTCCCTGGGGGTGGGTTTCGGGAGGGGGTGAGGATCACCCCCTCCCCGTCCCTCCCTGGGGGAGAGGTCGCGCGCCGCTGGCGCGCGGGTGAGGGGAGGCGCCTGCTGCCAAGATCGGTGGGTGATGTGCGGGCGGGGCCCCTCACCCCGCCCCTCTCCCGGAGGGAGAGGGGGAAGAAAGACAGGAGGAAAGAGCGATGCTCAAGCCCGGGGCTGGAAGCCCTCGGCCATGACCGCGCCGCGGAAGGCGGTCTCGATCTCGAGCTGCTTCAGCTCGGCGCCGACGAAGTCGCGGGTGGAGACCACGCCCTTGAGCTTGCCGTTGTCCACGATCGGCATGTGCCGGTAGCCGGACTCGCGCATATGCCGCAGCGCCACCAGCGTGCTCTCCGAGGAAGGCATGGTGTAGGGGTTCTTGGTCATCACTTTCTCGAGCGTCGTCGTCTCCACATTGAGACCTTCGGCCACCACGCGCTTCACCATGTCGCGTTCGGTGAACACGCCCACCAGGACGTCCTTGGCGTCCATGACCATGATCGCGCCGATGTTGCGCTTGGCCATGGTCTTCGCTGCCTGGCGGACCGTGGCCGTCGGCGGTAGGCTGGCGATCTTCTGATTCTTGATGATATCGGCGATCTTGCGATTCATGCCGGTCTCCATTTCCCGCGCGGCCGCAATGGCTGCGCCGGCCATCTCCTGGGCCAGATCGAGGTTCAGTCGTGAGGACGGTTTTGCCGAGAGCGTGCGCACCACCAGCGCCAAAGCCAGCGCCTGCACCGCCTCGGCATCGCCCGGCCCCCCAGCCTTCGCCAAGCTTGCCAATATCTGCCCCAGGGTTTTTTCCACCTCGGCGGGCGCACGCACGCGCTGATCGAGCTGGAAGAACAGCTCCATCGGCACGCCGTCGGCGCGTTGTGTGTGGATTTTGAGTTTGCCGGTCATTGCGGGTGTCCCCGCTTTCCTCGACGAGGTGGTGGCCTTGATTGGCTCTGGCGGCATTATCCTCTCGCAGCCGCCATGGGCGCAATGGCGCCGTCTCGCACTGCGATGCGCCGATATCGCAATGCAATAGCGCCCGGTGCGATGATTCTGAAGGTCGTTGCCGAACTTCGGAATCTGAATCACACTCGTTCCAATGGATTAGTGGCCCGCTTTTCCCTGAAATTCGCGGCCGATTCTCAGGGGCGGGACACGTGCCTATTTCATCTATATGACGGAGCTGGCATTTCTCACGCCGGCTGGCCTGGCGCGAGGGCGCCGGGAAGGGCCGCATACCTAGGTGTGGCCGGTGCCGAGAGCGGTGGGTGATGAGGGCAATCGGGCTGATCGGGCTGGGGGTGATGGGGCGCAATCTGGCGCTCAACCTCGCCGGACACGGCATCGCCGTCCACGCCTACGACCTGGATGAAGCCGCCCGCACCGGTCTTGCCGGCCTCGAATCCATCCGTCTTTCCCGCTCGCCCGCAGCGCTGCTCGCTGGGCTCGAGCGGCCGCGGGCAATTCTGGTCATGGTCAATGCCGGCGCGGCGACGGATCGGGCGATCGAATCCCTGGAGCCGGGTCTTAGCGCCGGCGACATCCTCGCCGATGGCGGCAATGCGCATTACACCGACACCATCGGACGCGCCCGCGCGCTCGGGAAATCCGGGGTGCGCTTCCTCGGCCTCGGCGTCTCCGGCGGTGCCGAGGGCGCGCGCCTCGGCCCGGCGCTGATGGCGGGGGGCGATGCCGGCGCCTTCCGGGAGCTCGAGCCGATCCTGGACGCGATCGCGGCCAAGGCCGGCGGTCGCGCCTGCCTCGGCTATTTCGGCGGCGACGGCGCCGGACATTTCGTCAAGATGGTGCACAACGCCATCGAATATGCAGTCATGGCGGCGATTGCCGAGGCCTGGTTCGCGCTGCGTCATCTCGCCGGCCTCGCCCACGGCGAAGCGGCCGAAGCGATCGCCGGCTGGAATCGTGGGGAGGCTCAGAGCTATCTCCTGGAGATCACCGCCGACGTGCTCGGGCGCATCGATGGTGCCAGCGGCCAACCGCTGGTCGAGATGGTCCTCGACCGGGCCGAGCAGAAGGGCACCGGCGCCTGGGCGGTGGAAGCCTCGCTCGCTCTCGGCGTGGCGGCGCCGAGCCTCGCCGAGGCGGTGTTCGCGCGCACGCTCTCTTCGGCAAAGGAGGAGCGGGTCGCAGCCGAATTGCGTCTGGGCTCGCCCTTGCACGTCGACCCCAGCCAGCGCGACGCGCTGCGCCGGCAGCTCCCCCGCGCGCTCTTCGCCGCCACGCTTGCCTGCTACGCCCAGGGTTTCCAGCTCTTGGCGGCCGGCTCCAGCCAGCATGGCTGGAACATCGATCCGGCCGCGGTGGCGGAGGTTTGGCGGGGCGGCTGCATCTTGCGGGCGGCGCTCTTGGACCCGATCGCGGCTGCGTTTCGCGGCGCGCCCGGACTTGCCAATCTCATGCTCGATTCCGCCCTTGCCGCGGCGATGGCGGAGCGCGAGGCGGATTGGCGGGCGATGGTCGCGGCAGCTCTCGTCGGCGGCGCACCGGTGCCGGTTCTGGCCTCCGCACTCGCCTATGCCCAGGGCTACCGCACAAAGCGCGGCGCCGCCGCACTCATCCAGGCCCAGCGCGATCGCTTCGGCGGGCATGGCTTCCAGCGCATCGACCGGCCCGGCAACCATCACGGACCATGGAGCGGGCCCGAGTGAAAGACCCTATCGTGATCGTGCTCATGGGCGTGTGCGGCTCCGGCAAGTCGACCGTGGGCCAGGCGCTGGCACGCAAGATCGGCGCCGACTTCGCCGAGGGCGACCGGTGGCACCCGCCTGAGAACATCGCCAAGATGACGAAGGGGGTGCCGCTGGAGGATGCCGATCGCTGGCCCTGGCTCGATGCCCTCGCCCGGGCGATCGAAGGCTGGGTCGCCGCCCGGCAACGCACCGTGCTCACCTGCTCGGCGCTCCGCGAGTCCTACCGCGAGGTGCTGACCCAGGGCCGCGCCGGCGTCAGCCTCGTCTATCTCAAGGGCGATCAGCAGCTGATCGCCGAGCGGCTTGCCCGCCGGCGCGACCATTTCATGCCGGCCGCGCTCTTGCCGAGCCAGTTCGCGCAGCTCGAGGAGCCCGCCGGCGTGCCCGCCATCGACATTGCCCCGCCGCCCGATGCGGTGGCCGAGACGATCAAGAAGACGCTGGGGCTGTAGCGGCGAGATGCCCCCACCCCGACCCTCCCCCACGCTGACGCATGGGGGAGGGAGCAGGAGGCGCATCTCGACTCCCTCCCTCGCCGAAAGCGGGGGAGGGCGGGGTGGGGGCATCATCCGACGCGTCCGGCTCGCTCTTGCCAGGCACGCGCTCCTCGCGGCACCATCGATCCTCGAAACCGTGGGAGGGAACCCATGACCCAGGCAGCGAGACTTGTGCCGGCGGCGGCGATGGCGGTGCATCCCGTGCGCGGACGCTGGTCGGAAGCGATCGATGGTCTGTTTCGCGCCTGGGACAAGCCGGGCTCGCCCGGCGCCATCCTTGCCGTGATCAAGGACGGTGCCGTCGTCCATCAGCAAGGCTATGGCTTGGCCGTAGTCGAGCACGGGCTCCGCCACACGCCCACCACCCGCTTTCGGATCGCCTCGGTCACCAAGCACTTCCTGTCGGTGGTGGCGCTCCTCTTACAGGACGAGGGCAAGCTCAGCCTCGATGACTCGGTGCGCAAATACCTGCCCGAGCTGCCGGACTATCGCTACACGGTGACGCTCCGGCAGATGCTGACGATGTCGAGCGGCATCCGCGATCTGGGCGAGACCCTGACGCTCTCAGGCGTGATGACCACCACCACCATCGATGCCGCAGCGCTGCATGAGTTCGCCTGCCGGCTGACGACGCTCAACTTCCCGCCGGCGACCCAGATCTCCTACTCCAACACCAATTATCGCCTGGTGCAGGCGGTGGTCGAGCGCCTCACGGGGCAGAGCCTGGCCGAGCTGCTGCGCCAGCGCATCTTCGCACCCATGGGCATGACCATGACCCAGCTCTCCGAAGACCAGGGCGAGATGTTCCCGGAGATGGCCGGCGGCTACTGGTTCGATGAGGGCCGGATCCGGCTTGGCCGCTCCGGCATGCACTATTCCGGCTCCGGCGGCATCGTCTCCTGCCTGGCCGACATGCTGCTCTGGCATCAGGCGTTCCGCGACGGCGGCCCGTTCCGCCGCGGGCTCATGGGCGAGCTGGAGCGCCTCGGCCGGCTCGGCGACGGCCGCAGCCTCGACTATGCCTTGGGCCTCACCGTCACTAGCTACCGAGGGCTCCGCACCGTCGGTCATGGCGGCAGCCTTCCCGGCTTCAAGACGCAGCTCATGCGCTTTCCCGAGCACGATCTCGGCGTCATCATCCTCGCCAATCGCGAAGACGCCGTGCCCTACGCGCTCGCCCGCCAGATCGGCGATGCAGTGCTGGCCGAGCATATGCGACCGACGCTGGCGGTGCCCGCCGGCAGCGAGCGTCTCGCCGGCACCTATATCGACAAGGCCACCGGCTACACCCTCGATCTCAAGCTCGCCGAGGGAACGCTGAAGGCGAGCTTCCTCGGCGCCGACGAGGCCTTGGAGCCGACGCCGGATGGCGGCTTCAAGCAGACCGGCGGCCATATGGGGATCGTGCTGACACCGCCCGCCGCTACCGGTCGTCCGCAGCGTTGGCGCGGCACCATCGGCTGGGGCTTGGCCGTCGAATGGACCCCGGTCGAGGCGTTTCAGCCGGCGGCGAACGAGCTCGTCGCCTATCTCGGGCGCTATGTGAGCCCGGAGACCGGGGCGGTGCACCAGATCGCCATCCGCGACGGCCATCTTGCGATCCGCATGGGCTTGGGGCCGCATCCGACGCCTTGGGCCCCCTGCGAGGCGATCATCGCCGACGTCTTCCGCTTCGTCTCCAAGCATATGCAGTGGACGGCGCGGCCGGCGCTCCGCTTTCGCCGCGGCAAGGACGGCACCGTGGTGGCGCTGGAGCTCTCGGCCAATCGCAGCCGCGATCTCCTGTTCGAGCGCATGGCCTAGCGGCGCAGGCGCTACGCCTCGACTCCAAGGTCAGGCTCGTAATGGCCAGCGCCGCAAGCACGCCCAAGACCGTGCTGGTCATGGGCATGGACGAGGACATGGCGAGCCGCCTCGGCCGCGCACTCGGCCACCTGCCCTACCGGTTCGCCAAGCTGGGCGACGACGCCGACACCGATCCGTGGCGCTGCAAGCCGAGGGAGTTCCTGGCGCGCGCCACGGCCGAGGTGCGGGCCTCGCCCACGCCGGTCGCCGGTATCATCGGCCTCGATGATTTTCCGCCGAGCCTCTTGGTGCCGATGCTGTGCCGCAGGCTCGGCCTGCCGGCCAACGATCTCGCCGCCGTGCTCCGCTGTGAGCACAAATGGTGGAGCCGCCTCTGGCAGGCCCGCGCGGTTCCGGATGCGGTGCCGCCATTCCAGCTGATCGATCCGCGTCGTCCGCTTGAAGCCTCGGCGCTCGCGATCGGCTTTCCGTTCTGGCTGAAGCCGGTCAAGGCCTACATGTCGATGTTCGGCTTCAAGATCACGGGCGAGACGGAGCTCCGCGCCGCCATGGAAGAGGCCGGCGCCAAGCTGCCTTCCTTCGTCTCCAGCTTCGATGAGATCCTCTCGCTCGCGCCTAAGCGGGCGAAGCACGATGACGTGGACGGCACCCACCTCTTGGCCGAGGGCCTCATGTCCGGGCATCAATGCACGCTTGAAGGCTTCGTCGACCGCGGCCGCGTGGTGAGTTTGGGTGTGGTCGACTCGATCCGCTTCCCGAACCGGGTGAGCTTCAAGCGCTTCGACTATCCCTCGCGCCTGCCGCGTAGGGTGCAAGAGCGCATGGCCGAGGTGGTCGAGCGCTTCTTCACCGCCATCGGCTACGACAACGCGCAGTTCAACGTCGAGTTCTTCGTCGAGCGCTCCAGCGGTCGCCCGCTCATCATCGAGGCGAACAGCCGCTTGTCGCCGCAATTCGCCGATCTCTTCGAGAAGGTGGACGGCGTCAACACGCTGCAGACCCTGGTCGAGCTGGCGACCGGCGTGCCGCCCGCCGGCGGCGGCCGCCAGGGCCAGTTCCGCATGGCGGCGAGCTTCGTGCTGCGCAGCTTCGAGGACAAGCTGGTGCGCCGCGTGCCCGAAGCGGACGACCTGGCGCGCGTGGTCGAGGCCGTGCCCGATGCGCTGGTGCGCGTGCTGGCCGATACCGGCGACCGCCTCTCCACCTCCCCGCATCAGGACAGCTATAGCTACCGCTACGGGCTGGTGAATGTCGGCGCCGACAGCGAGGCCGAGCTGGTCGCCAAGTACCAGCGTGTCAGGGCGATGCTGCCCTTCGAATTCGAATGAGGCAAAGCCGAGCTTCCCTCAGCTCTTCTCGTCCCGCTCGGCGGAAAGTTCGGCCACCCGGTCGGCGATCCGGTGCCGGAGCGCGCCCGGCAGCGCATCGAAGGCGGCCTGGGCCAGCAGCACATCCACGAGCTGGCCGCTCTGGGCAGCCTTCAGTATGTCGCGATATGCTTCGCTCGCTGGGCCGACGATCTCGGCGATGCTGCGGGCGATGAGCGCGAGCGCCGCGCTTTGGCTGAGGCGGGACATGGGCGACAGGAAGGCGTGACTGGGACCGTTGCAGGGAGGCGCCGGCGGCACCTTACATGGATTTCCCGCGGAGGCTAATCCGGTTTGAATCAAATCCACTCTAAATGCATTCTTTGCCTCTAACGCACGGAGATTGCCTATGAATCGTGCATTTTCCCCACCCACCGCACCGGCTCCGGCCTCCTCCTACAGCCAGGCGGTGGAAGTCCCGGCAAATGCCCGCTGGCTGGTCATTTCCGGACAGGTGGGTGTCGCCCCGGACGGCAAGGTGGCCGCCGGCATCGAAGCCCAGCTCGAGCAGATCTACACCAACATCGCCGCGGTCCTGAAAGCCGGCGGCATGGACGTGCCCGACCTGGTCAAGCTCACCGTCTATCTGTTGAAACCGGAGGACATCGCGGCCGCGCGCAAAGTGCGCGACAAGCACCTGGGCGGCCACAAGCCGGCCTCGACCCTGGCGATCATCGCTGCGCTCGCGAGCCCGCAATTCCTGGCGGAGGTCGAGGCGATCGCCGCCAAGGCGTGAGGCTGCGCGCTCGTGCACGTTCAGCTTAGATGTGATCACCCGTCACGTCCGCCCTATCCTTGAGCGTAATGGGCAAGACGGAAGGCATCGTCACCTCTCCTTGGGGAGAGGTTGCGAGCGGTAGCGAGCGGGTGAGGGGACGCGGCGGTTGCAGGCTTTGCACGACCTCTCTTGCTCCCTCTCCCAAGGGAGAGGGAGCAAGAGAGGACCATCGATTCTACCTAGCGGGAACGCGCTCAGCGCCCGAGGGCGTAGCCCTGCATGCCGCGCGGGTTGGCGCCGGCTTTGAACAGCGTCCCGTCCTTGGCGACGGCCGACAAGCGGCCCTCGCTCCAATCGCCACCGGCCTCGGCTGCGTGGCCGCGCCGCTTCAGCTCTTCCACGGTCTGGGGGTGGAAGCGGCCCTCGACCACGACCCGGCCGGGCTTCGCGTCCCGGGGATAGAACGAGCTGGGGAAGTGCTCGGTGTGGAAGGCCGGGCACTCGATCGATTCCTGCAGATTCATGCCGTGATGGGCGACATGCAGGAAAAACAGGACCGACCACTGGTCCTGCTGGTCGCCGCCGGGCGTGCCGAAGGCGAGGTAGGGCTCGCCGTCGCGATAGGCGAAGGAGGGCGTCAAGGTGGTGCGCGGCCGCTTGCCGGGCTTGATGCCGTTGGGCCCGGTCTCGTCCAGCGAAAACAGCTGCCCGCGGGTGCCGAGGCAGAAGCCCAAGCCCGGCACCACCGGCGAGCTCTGCAGCCAGCCGCCCGACGGCGTCGCCGAGACCATGTTGCCGTGGCGGTCGATCACATCGAGATGGCAGGTGTCGTTGCCGTGGGTTCCGGTGCGCGCCATCGTCGGCTCGCCGGCGCCGCTCTGGTCGTAGACGCGGGTGGACGCCGTCGGCTTCGCCCAGTCGGTGCGCGGGTTGTAGCCCGGCACCGGACCGGCGACGAGCTCCATCGAGGCGTCCTTGCCGAGACGCCGGCGCCGCGCGTCATTGTAGGCATCCGAGAGCAAGGTCTCCATCGGCACCTTGACGAATTTCGGATCGCCGTAATAGGCCTCGCGGTCGGCGAAGGCGAGCTTGGCGCATTCGACCACGGTGTGGACGAATTCCGGCGACAAGGGATCGCTGCCCTCCAGGCCGAGAGACTTGAGCAAAGCCAATTGCTGCAGGAAGACCGGACCCTGGCTCCACGGACCGCATTTCAGCACGGTGTAGCGCCCGTATTGGTAGGAGAGCGGCTCTTCGAAGCTCGCCTGCCAGCGCGCCATGTCGTCGGCCGTCAGCTGGCCGGCATGGGGCTCGCCCGAGGTGTCCATGAGCTTGCTGCGGCAGAAGCGGTCGATCGCCTCGGCGACGAAGCCGCGATACCAGGCATTGCGCGCCGCCTCGATCTGCCTCACCCGGTCGCCGCCTGCCGCCTCGGCTTCCTTGACCACGCGTGTGTAGGTGGCGGCGAGATCGGGATTGCGGAAGAGCGTGCCGGCTTCCGGGATCTTGCCGCCGGGCTGATAGACCGCGGCCGAGCTCGGCCAATAGGTCCGATGCAGATCGGCCACGGATTCGATCGCCTGCGGGATGCGCGGCACCAGGGGATAGCCCTGGCCGGCAAAGCCGATGGCCGTCTCGAGCACGGCGCGGGGTCCGAGCGTGCCATGGTCGCGCAACAAGAGCATCCAGGCATCGAAGGAGCCGGGCACGGTCGCCGCCAGAAACCCGGTTCCGGGCACGAGATCGAGACCGAGAGAGCGGTAATAGGCCTCGGTCGCCTTCGCCGGCGCCACACCCTGGCCGCACAGCACCTTGGTCTTGCCCGACTTCGCGTCATGCACGATCGCCGGCACCTCGCCGCCGGGCCCATTCAGATGTGGCTCGACGATCTGGAGGGCAAACGCGGTCGCCACCGCGGCATCGAAGGCGTTGCCGCCCTTCTCCAGGATCGCCATGCCGGCGGCGCTGGCGAGCCAATGAGTCGAGGCAACCATGCCGAAGGTGCCGAGGAGTTCCGGTCGGGTGGTGAACATGGGTCTCTCTGGAAGGGTACGGTGAGCCGCGAGATCGAGGCGGATGCGCCCAGAGTAGTGCCGAAGCGCGGAGGCCTGCAACTCGCGCCAGCCTCAGCGGCGCCATCGGAGATGGTTGCATCGAGGGGGTCGATGGCTATTTTGGTCCGGAATGGAGGCAATTTGGAGCCGACGGTGCCGATCAACCTGTCCATCAAGAATGTTCCTGGCGACATCGTCGCGCGGCTCCGGCAGCGCGCCGCCCGTCACCACCGCTCGCTCCAGGGAGAGCTCATGGCGATCATCGAGGAGGCGGTGCGCGCGCCGCAGCTCTCGACGCCCGATCAAGTCCTGGCGGAAGTCCGCCGGATCGGCCTGCGGACGCCGGTCGCGTCCGTCCGCATGATCCGCGCCGATCGCGATGGCCGTTGAGGTCGCCGTCGCCGCGGCCTTTCGTCATGTGGTCCATCATCGGATCTTTCCTCCGGAGTCTCTGATGGAAATGCTCACCTCGTGGTTTGGTTCATCTGCTCCTGACGCAATCGAATCTCTTGCGGCCAGCTATTCTTGATGAAGGCGAGGACCGCCCAGATCTGCCGGTCGGAGAGTGTCGGTCCGAAGGCCGGCATGTCGCTCTCGTAGCCGGGCACCACGGCCGACAATCCGTCCTTGGTGATCGTGAACAGTTGGCGATCCGGGTGGTGCCAGGTGTGACCGTCTGCGTCGTGCGGCGGCGCCGGCAGGCGGCCATTGGCCAAGCGCTCGCGCCAGTTCGGTTGCCCTTCGAGGTCCTTGCCGTGGCAGCTTGCGCAGTGCACGGCGTAGACCGCGCGTCCTTCGGCGACGAGGCGCGGGTCGTCGGCATTGGCAGCACTCTGGCCTCGCCACTGTAGCCAGACCGCGACGGTCCCCGCGGCCGCTGCAACCGCCGCGGCGCTGAGACCATAGGCGAGCATTTTCTTGGCGGGACCCACGAAGCGATCAGCATTCATGCTTGATCGCCGCGGTGATCTCGCCGGGATCGGCGAAGATCACTGACGCCCGATCGCCCATCATCCCGGCGCCGACGATGGCGGGAACGCGGCGAAATCGATTGGGTCGCTGATCTCCGGGCCGGATCATCCGATGCTCGCGAATCCCGGAATCGTTTCGAGCAGCCAATAGGCGAAGGTCGACATGGTGCCGGTGATCATGGCTATTCCCATGACCACCATGACCCCGCCGGCCAGCACCTGCAGAGACCGGCCGAGGCGGCGGAGCGGGCGAAGACGCGTCGCGACCGTATCGGTGCACGCCGCCGCGACGAGGAAGGGCAGGCCTAGGCCGAGCGAGTAGATCGCAAGCAGGATAATGCCTTGCTGCACCGTTGCGGTGGTGGCGCTCACGGTCAGAATCGCCCCCAGCACCGGCCCGATGCAGGGCGTCCAGCCGAAGGCGAAGGCGAGGCCGAGGACGAAGGCGGCGATCGGCGTGCCGCCACCCAGGTTTTCGCCGAGGCGCCATTCGCGCTGCAGCCATTGGAGCCGGAGCGCTCCGGTCATAGCGATGCCGAACAGAATGACGATGACCCCGCCGATGAGGTTCGTTTCGTAGCGATGCCGCAGCAGCAGGTGGCCGATCGCGGTGGCGCTGGCTCCGAACAGGACGAACACGGTCGAGAAGCCGAGAACGAAACAGAGGCTGAGGCCGAGAACCGGCAGCCTCGATCGGGTTCGCTCTTCTGGCGAGGGTCCGCTCAACGGTCGCCCGGCAATGAAAGAGAGATAGCCGGGTACGAGCGGGAGGACGCATGGCGACAGAAACGAAACCGTTCCCGCAAAGAACGCCGTCGCCAGACCGACTGCCGAAAGATCGATCAACATGGCAATTCGGAGCACGCGCCTGGGCGGCCGAGGGCTCTGCCAAGCCTCATCTGCCCGAAAGGTGGTTCCGGTAGCGCAGGAGACGCGGCGGCGTGGTGCCCGTCTTGTCGTTCTGCACGTCGCCCTCGACCAGCACCGGCGTGATTGAGAGACGCGGGCCTTTGGGACCGATGCGATAGGTCTCCGGCACGACCCAAACGCTCGACTCATGGAAAGCGCCGACGCCGCATGCGGTGCGGCTCGGCAGTTTCGTGATCGTCAGCAGCAGGTTCTTGGCGGTTTCGTCGTCGCGAGCGATCCGGGCGTCGGCAGCGACGGCGAGGATGTTCTTGGTATTGCCATTGTAGGCCCAGTAGGTGACGCCGGTGTCGTTGTCCCGAGCCAGCCGGAACAGGAAGTCGCCATTGTCGAGCCGCTGCAGGTTGCTGAGATCGGCGCGTTTGAAGATCTCAAGATTGCCGATCTCCTTTGGGGCCGCGGCGTCGGTCCTGGCCGGCGCGACCGGCTTCTTCTGCGGCAGGTACCGCTCGACCTCCGCCACGATCGCCTCGGGCTCGGTGCCGGAGGGGAGCATGGCGAGGAAGTGTCCGTCCGTGTCCACGAGATACAGCAGGCCTGGATGACCGAAGGTGAACTCGTAGGAACCGGCCGCCGTCGGCGCCATGCGCTCGAACTCCACCTTGTAAGCCTTCGTCACCATGGCGATCTGCTCGGGTGTGCCCGTCAGCCCGAGGAAGCGTGGATGAAGCGGGCCCAGCCAATCGGCCAGGCGCTCCGGGGTATCCCGTTCCGGATCGATGGTGATGAAGAGCGGCTGCACGCCCGCCGCCCGGCTGCCCAGCAGATCCATCGCGGCCGCGATGTTCTGGGCGTCGAGAGGGCAGATGTCGGGGCAGTTCGTGTAGCCGAAATAGATCAGCATGAGCCTGCCGCGGAATTGGGCGTCCGACACCGTCCGGCCGTTATGGTCGAGAAGGGTGAAGGGTCCGCCGATCTCTCCCGCGGCGTCCGCCGCGGAGGATTTCGTCGCGGGATTGTGAGCGACGGCAGCCGAGGCGAGTGCGGCCGTGAGGACAGCAGTGCCGAGCATGGCAAGGGCGCGGCGGAGGCCGGTCATGGGCTTGAGCATCGGGAGTCCTCCATGAAGGATTGCTCTATAGGAGTTCGGCCGATGAGGCCGAGAGGTTACACGTCGCGAGGCCAGCGGATCCATGAACCGGTCCGCCGATCCGGCGCACGACCTTCGTTTCCTCGCGTTCAATGGTCGTCATTGGAGAGCGCGTTGACGTAGAGGATCAAATTGGTCTCGCCGAAGTCGAGGCCATGGAAGCGCGCCCTGAGATTGCCGCTCTTGTCGATCACGTGGGTCACCGCGCCGTGCATCAGCATGCCGTCTTCTCCCGGCGTGAACTCCAGCCCGTAGCGCTTGGCGATCCCTCGCGTCGCCGCAGGCTTGTCGGCCCCGCTGGTGAGGAAGACCCAGTTCGCCGGTTCGAGCCCGTGCGCCGGTCCGTAAGCCTTGAGCGCGTCGGGCGTGTCCCGCGCCGGATCGGTGGTGACGGTCATGAACTCGACGATGTCGCGCATCGGCGTCCGGTTCACCTTGGTCTGGATCGAGGCCAGCTTCTCGCTCTGCAGCGGGCAGATATCCGGGCAGTTCGTGTAGATGAACCACAGGACCACCACCTTGCGGCGGTAGTCGGAGAGGCTGACGGCGCGGCCGCCGGCGTCCGTGAGCGTGAAGCCGGCTGCCGGGCGGTTCACGAATTCGACGAAGGGCTCGCGCTTGAAGAGCTGGTCCTCGAGCTCCTTCAGCGAGTGGGCCGAAGCCGGCTGCAAGGCGAGCCAGAGGATCGGCGGGACCAGGAGGCCGAGCGGTCGCAGGGTCACGAGGACGCCTGGCACCTTAGGTCCTTACCTTGGAAATCAGCGGCTCGGAGGTTCGAGGTGCGGACCTGTCGCCGCCGACCGCCGGCTCCAAGGGGATCTCCTCGAAGGTCCCCTCGATGGTGATCGGCTCCGGCCGCGCGGCCGATGCAAGCGGGCCGATCGGCGGGTTCACGACTGAGCTCGTCTCCGGCATGCTCGGCGCCTGGCCCGCTTGGGTCGAGCACGACTTGCCGCCCATGCTCTGCATGCAGATGCCGAGCGCGCACATGGCGAGGCAGGGGAGCACCGACAGCAGGATCGGGGCGACGCCGATGGCGGCGAGCCAGCCCCAGCCGAGCGATAGGCCGACCGTCGAGAGGACGATGGCGGCCACGATCAGTCCGCGCCGGCCGGTGAGCCAGGTGCGAGCCACGGCAAACACGTCTTGGCCGATTGTAGGATTGACGGATCTCATGGAGTCTTTTCCTTCGAATTCGAGGTTGCGGGGGCAGCGATGGCGCGGGCGATCAGCGCGACGATTTCGGCGCTGTCCCATTCCGACTGGCCGATGAGACGTCCGAGCTCGGTGCCGTCGCGGCCGATGAGCAGCGACGTCGGCAACCCGTAGACGCCGAGATCCCGCGCCGCCTTGCCCGAGCTGTCGAGATAGAGGGCAAGCTTGACGATGCCGATCTCCGCATAGAACCGGCGCACCGGGTCCATGCCGGCGCGGTCGATGGAGAGTGCCACCACCTCGAAATCCGGCCCGCCGAGCTTCGTCTGCAGCCGGTCGAGCGTCGGCATCTCCTGGCGGCAGGGGACGCACCAGGTGGCCCATAGGTTCAGGAGGACCACCTTGCCCCGGAAGTCCTCGAGGCCGAGGCCGTGTCCCTCGCCATCGGTGAAGCGAATGGCCGGGACCGGCTGTGGGATCTCGTGCAGCTGCAAGACGAGGCTCCGTGCCTCAGCCATCCTCGCACCCGTCGACAGCACGAGCGCCAGCATCAGCACGGCGATGGCCGCCCAAGGAGAGGCCAAGAGATCGTTCGGCCGAAGATGGGTCATTGCTGCAGCCTCGCAATGAGCGGCAGGATTTTCTCCCGGAGGTCCCGCGGCGTCAGCGCGCCGATCTGCTTGAAGGCGATGCGCCCGTCCCGGTCGATGACATAGGTCTCGGGCACGCCGTAGACGCCCCAATCGATGGCGACGCGACCGTCGCGGTCGGCTCCGGTCCGGGCATAGGGATCGCCCATGGTGTCGAGCCAGCGCGCGGCGTCGGCCGGCGGATCCTTGTAGTCGATGCCATAGACGGGGACCGGTCCATCATGGGCGAGCCGCATCAGCAGCGGATGCTCCTCACGGCAGGCGACGCACCAGGAGGCGAAGACGTTGACGAGCGAGACCCGGCCCTTGAGATCGTCGCTGGACAATCCGAGAGATCGTCCCTGCACCGGCGGCAGCTTGAATGTCGGCGCCGGCTTGCCGATGAGGGCCGAGGGCAGGTCTTGCGGATTCCCGGTGAGGCCGACAGCGAGCACGACGGCGATCCCGGCGAACGCGACCAGCGGCAGGGCGAGCCAAAGCCGGCTGGAGCCTCGCTCCGTCGCGCCCAAAGACGCATCGACCATCGGCCGGTCTCGATGCAGCTCCGTCGCCACGGTCATTGCGTCCCGAACGCCGGCGCACCCGGCGCGATCTGATAGACCGTGAGCGGGCCGCTCTTGGGACCGTCCATGCCGGGCGTGCCCATGGGCATGCCGGGGAGCGAGATGCCGGTGATCTTCGGGCGTTCACGGAGCAGCCGGTGGATGAGGTCGACGGTCACGTGGCCCTCGACCACATAGCCGTCGATCATCGACAGATGGCAGCCTTCGAGGCTCGTAGGCACGCCGCGCTCCTTGCTGATGAGCGACAGATCCTGGGTGTAGACAACCTTCACCTTGAAGCCGTTTTGCCTGAGATAGGTGGCGTAGTCCTCGCAGCAGGTGCATTGCGGATTTTTGTAGAGCGTCACGTCCTTCGAGCTTGCCGGCGCCGCTGCCGGCGTCGCTTGGGCCAACGCCTGCAGCGGCGCCAGCAATCCCGCCAGCAGCGCTGCGACGATGAGCGTTCTCATGGTTTCTCTCCTTTCAATGTCGTCTCGGATGCGCGCTCAAGCCACGCGGATGACCGTCATCATCCCGCCCTCCTGGTGGTCCGGGATGTGGCAGTGGATCATCCAGTCGCCGGGATTGTCGGCGACGAAGGCGATCTCGGCCTGCTCGCGCGGCGGCACCAGCACGGTGTCGCGCCACTCCCGGTACCGGGTCGGCTTGCCGTTCCGGGTGACCACGCGGAAGGAATGGCCATGCAGATGGACCGGGTGATACCAGGCAGTCTCGTTGCGGATGGCGAGGAGCGCCGTGGCGCCGCGCCGGAGCTTGATCGAGGGCATGAGGTCGTGGGCCATGGCGGCGACACCGTTGATCGACCACATGGCGCTGCCCCGCATCATGCCCATCATGCCGCCCCCCATCATTCCACCCTGGGAGCCGCCGCCCATCATTCCGCCTTCCAGCACGATCTCGTGCCGTTCCGCGGCCGCAAGATCCGGTTCCGGCATGGTGTTCGGCGGGAGGCGCGCAATATCCTCCGCCGTGCGGCGCGGCAGCGGCGTCTCGTCGCTGTACGCAATGGTGACGAGCCGATAGGTGAGGTTGTCATAAAACGGGTCGATGATCGGCAATCGGTCCCTCGGCTTCCCGGTCAAATCCAGGATCAAATCCGTCCGCATCGCGGGGCCGAGCACGACTTGCTCGTCTTCGGGCTCGTGCGGCTCGACCGGCTGTCCGTCATAGGCGATGACAAACGGCCGATGCCCGCGGAACTCCAGAGCGAAGACGCGGGCCGCCGCGGCGTTGATCAGCCTGAGCCGGATCCGCTCGCCGGCACGCACGGTGAAATCCTTCGCGACTTTGCCGTTGACGGTGACGGTGTTGCCGATCCGGCCGGCCATCGCCATCTCCATCCGGTTCTCGAAACCGCCGGCGATGGAGGCGTCGCGCAAGAGACGAAAATCGCCGAGCACCCAGACCACGTCGCGGTCGACCTTCGGCGGCTCCGGCTCCTCGACGATGAGCGGGCCGTAGAGGCCGCGTCCGATCTGCTCGGGGCTGTTGTCGTGCGTGTGGTACCAGTAGGTGCCGGCGTCCGGCAGGTCGAATTCGTAGGTGAAGCTGGCGCCGGGCTGGATCGTGTCCTGGGTCAAACGGGGCACGCCGTCCATGGCGTTGGGCACGCGGATGCCGTGCCAATGAACGGTCGTGCCCTCCTTGAGACGGTTCTCGACGACGGCGCGCAGCCGCTCGCCCTGGCTGAGGCGGATCTCGGGCCCCGGAACGGTGCCGCCATAGCCCCACACCGCGGTCTCGGGATGGGGCGATCCGACGATGGGCACGCGTCCGGGCTTGGCGATGAGGCGCAAGCCGATCGGATCGGCAGCGGCGATCGCCGGGTGCGGCACGGCGGCCGCGAGCGCGACACTACCCGCCGCGATGATGAAATCTCTGCGGCACAGAGCTGGAGTCGTGGTCATCGGTAGTCCTCACGACCTCGCGCACGGCGTATCGGGTCCAGATGCGCGTAGGATGTCGACGCAAGACGACAGGCGCCGTCAGGCGTCTCAGGCGACGAACGAGACCGCGATCCGCCGACAGGCGGATCAGGGTCTTAGGCCCGTGAGGACGCTTTGGGAGGGTGGGGGTCGACCTGGCGCGGGACGCCGAGATCCTGAGGAACGGATTGTGCCGTCCAAATCACCACGCCTTGCCGCTCGACGGCAGCAAGGACGGCCGGAAGAGCGACGAACGACGGACACGTCGCATCGCAACCGGCGACCGCCATGCCGTTGCCCTTGCTGTCCGTTGGGCAACCCGCGCAACCAGACTCGCTGGCATGACCGATGCTGACGACCGTCCCCGTCTTCCCGGATGCATCCTGCATCCCTGCCGCCATGGGTGCTGCAAACGCCAGCGCCGGCCCAAGCACAAGGACCGCGACCAGGGAAATCCGCACGATGCGAGCGAGCAGGGGGAACGTCATCACGCTAACATATAGCGCCGATCGGCCGTAGTGCCAAGACGTGAGAGCGGAACATCGCCGATATGTCGGCGCTCGTGGGTAAATTTCGCAGAATCGTCAATCGGAACGGTGATGACGATCGGACCGCGAAGTCTCACGCCGATCCGGCTTGGCCTGGGGAATCTGCAGATAGGCGCGCTCGATCTGGGTGGGGTCATCGCCACGGCACGCCATGATTTCCAGGGCGCGGAGCAGATGATCGGCTACCCCGAGGTCCCGCTCACGGCATGCCCTGGCGAACGCAGCGGATACGTCGTCGGCCAAGGTGCATCGTCTTGCGGCCATCGTCGTTCTCCAAGGCTGACGACGCGAAACCGATCAGGCTCAGGAGAAGGTCACATTGCCGCAATCATGGCATTGCGGCAAGGCTCGCTAGAGTCCGGAGCCGACCGGCCCGCGCGGGGCAGCGTCTGTGCAGGCTCCATCGACCTCAGCGCGAGAAAAGTGTAGCCTGCCCCCGCTCCCAAACACGAGGAGAAGGTCGATGGAAAAGGTTAGCCGAAGGTCAGCATTGGCGATCGGATTGGCAGCTGCTTCTGCTGCCGTGATGCAGCCCGCCGCTTCGCAAACCACGGACCCGCTCGCCGGCAAGGACTCCGCGCCATATCCAGGAGTTGTGGTTCGGACCTATGGCGACAGCCCGGCCATGATCCCCGGTTTTAAGACCGTTTCGATGCGTGACGTAATCGTGCAGCCAGGTGCGAAAACCATGGGTCCGCCCATGGCGAATGCCATGGTCTGCCACGTCACCGAAGGTGAGCTTCGGGTGGAGCAAGATGACAAGACTTTTACGGCCAAAAAGAATTTCGTTTGGACCTGCGACAAGGGCACAAAGGAGCAGGCGTCCAACGTCGGGAACGTGGTCGCTATCATGCGGATCACGGACCTGAAGGCATAAAGCTCGAAAACCGGGGACGCGAAAACCCGGAACGGACCAGTCCGGCCGGCTGATCCCAATATTGCGGATCAGCCGTGCAGATGCCGATGGAGCTACGCCAGCTTGTGCAATGGTGCAGTCACGCCTGCCTTTCACAGCCCTGCTGATCGCGCGGTCGTCCGTGATCGAGGCGCTCAGCGCGCATGGCGTCGAGGTCGCTATGCTCGCCGGCGGTTTGTCACGGCCGCAACGCCGAGCGCCTGCTATCTCGTCAGGTCATAGACCTTCTTAAGTTCGGGATTGAGCAAGGTCACAGGCAGGCCGGAATCCTTGATCGCCTTTTCGTAGTCGGCGATGGTCGTACCGCCCGGCGGCACGACCAGTCGGTGGTGATGGGGGATGATGGTTTTTAGGTTCGGGTTGTCGGTTCGCAGCAATCGGACGACCTCGACGAGTTCCTGCGGGTCCTTGTTCGCCGACATGTGGAGGATGGCGACATCCGGCTTGTAGAGTCGGCCCCAGAGCTGCATGTCGAGGGTGAGCGCCGTGCTGCCGCCGAAATATACCGTCGTGCCGTTCTCGAACGTCATAACGAAGCCCATCGCCGCGCCGCCGTAGAGCTTGTCTGGCGTGCCCGAGCCATGTACCGATCCGACATTGCGGATGGTGATGCCGTCGATTTTGTTCCAATCGCCGGGGCTCGAGCGCAGGACCTGGGAGAGCGGTACTTTGCGCGGCTCGAAATAGACCGAATACATCTCGAAGCTGGTGACAATTTTCGCGCCGGTCTTGATCGCAATCTCATCTGTCGAGCCGACCTCGTCGCCATGCCCGTCGGCTACCACGATGACGTCGACCTTCGGGAAATCATCAACCTTGACCGGGCTGTCCGGGTTGGTGACGAAGGGGTTGATGAGGACGACCTTCCCGGTCGGTGAGGTCAGACGGAAGATCGACCAGGAGAACCACTCCAACTTGACAGGCGCGGTCTGCGCCTGCGCTCCGACCGGCGCCGCGATCCAGGCCATCACGATCAAGGCCGCTACGGCGATCCATCTCAACCGCATCTTTTCCTCCCCGATAATGTTGACAACACCTGCGGCCAGAATTCAGACCCATGAGGCCCGCCGGCCGTCACAATTGCAATGCACGGTCGCCTGACGCGGACTTCGATGCAGACCTTCGGCTACTGACGTCGTCGATGGACATGCAACACCTCTTACCGATCGTCGGCAGCTTGGCGGAAGCGAGCGGTCGGATTCCCAATACGGCCTGCGAACGGGGTTTTTTCCTTGCTTGGTTCCTGCTCGACCTTGCCGGCCATTGCCGGCCGGCGTCGTACTGAGGTTCGCTCGGGCGACCGCGGGTACAGTCGTACGGATCAAAAGTTGGAATGCCGAGGCGGTGCAGGTTGGGTTTAGCCAGCCGCTCGATCGTCAGGTACCGCCCCTCTCGGATAGAGCCCATTCGACCAGGTTCGCGAGCACGAGGCCGAATGCAACGTGTCCGATCAGGGAGGCAGCCTCCGGCATCACGGCTTCGTTCCCCTGGAACAGGTGACTCATGAACACTCCGGCGCCGATGATCGGCAGCAGCAGCAAATTGGCGGCGAGCCAGAGGACCGCGCCGCACAAGAGTCCGCGCACTATCGGGCTCGCCGGCAGGTACGGCCGGACCAATAGATAGGCAACGGGATAAGCGATCGAGCCGGTGACGTAGTGGGCCATGGTGCCGAGCACGGCGTTGTCGCCAAAGAAAGCGGTCAGGAGCTCGGTGACGTCCATCGGGAAGCCCGTGAGGAGAGGCGCCCCGTAATGCATGAGAAGGGTGAACACCAGAGTGGCAAGGAAGCCGGCGGCGATGGCCGCGGCAACAGCGCCTTGGCGTGAAACAATAGGAGCCGGGGCGGTCATGTTCGAACGGATTTCATGCTGACTGTGCCCCTATGAAGTATTCTGTCCTTGTTGCCAGCACTTCGTGCCGGCCCCGTATTTTGATACTACATTCACGATCTTGTGAATGAAATTTGTGAGTGCCGAAGCGCCGAGCGGGCGAAATGCGCGATCTTCGAGGAATTCGATGCCACGACAACGCATTGCCGGAAATGAAGAGGTCGCCGTCGCACGGGCGGTACGCGAGCGACGCGCGGTCGCTTTCCCCGCCTCGCCATGACCGTCGCTTAGCCAGACGGGTACGGTCGCACCGGCAATGGCGATGCACCCCGGCCCGCGCAGTTTTGGTGGCGTCAACTGGATCGGCCTGCGGACGTTATCCGAGCGCGAGGTGAGGCGCTTCCTCAAGGTTGCCGCCCAGACCGTCATCGGGCCGGTGGTGACGACTTTGTTGTTCCTCGTGGTGTTCTCCGTGGCGCTGGGCCGCAGAGCCGCACCCGCCGACGGCATCGCCTACCTGGAGTTCCTGGCACCCGGCCTGATCATGATGACGATGGCGCAGAACGCCTTCGCCAATACGTCCTCGTCGCTTCTCATCGCCAAGGTGCAGGGCACCATCGGCGACCTCTTGATGGCGCCGCTGAGCGCAGGCGAGCTCGTCTGCGGGTTCGCTCTCGGCGGGGTCACCCGCGGTCTCTTGGTCGGCATCGTCGTCGGCCTCGCCACGTGGCCCTTCGTGCGGTTCGGCTTCACGCATCCGGGCTATCTCATGTTCCACGCCCTCGCCGCGTCGCTTCTCCTGGCGCTGCTCGGCATTCTGGCTGGTCTCTGGTCGCAGAAGATGGACCAGCTTGCCGCGGTGACGAACTTCGTCATCGCGCCGCTGACCTTCCTCTCCGGCACCTTCTATTCGATCGGCGACCTCCCGTCGGCGTTCCGGGCCGTGGCCTACCTCGATCCGTTCTTCTACATGGTCGATGGTTTCCGCTACGGCATCGCCGGTCACGCGGACGGTCCGCTTGCGATCGGTCTTATGGTGATGATCGTCGCCAACATCGCGCTCGCCGGCGCCTCGAGGCACCTGATCATGATCGGCTGGCAGCTGAAACCTTGAGTCGGCCTCCGCGACCCGAGCCGACCTTGCGCGTCCCCGGGGCTTGCCCCTCGGGCTGGGCCGCGTGCCGCAACCGACCGATGGTGGGGTAGTAGAAGCCTCGATCATTTGGCAATCGTGCGGCGTGCCATCAGAACAGCGCACCGCTGTTTTCTGCGATAATTCTACTTCTTGTTCCTGTAGGGGCTACAGGTGATATCTCTCTTAGAGGCAAGAGCCAAGAGCAGAGCGCCATGATGCAATCGAGGAATCGCAACGGCGGCACGAGCCGTGCGACTCGGCGGGGTGGACCATCTGGCGCCCGGCACCATAGTTGAGTTGCCGCGCGGGTGGGCGTGTAAGGCAACCACGTTTGCCGTACTGGCGGCTGGGCGGGAGCCCGTGATGCGAGGCTGGCGACGGTGACGCCACGAATGGACGAAGGCAGGTCTTCGGCCTAGATGGAGGGGATGGTGAACAGTATTCAGATCGGGCTCAGCGGCGCCGTCGCCGCGGGACAGCGGTTGGAGACGACGGCAAGCAACGTGGCCAACATCCGCACGCCCTCGGTGCCGAACCAGCCGCTAGCACCGCAAGTGGCATCGCCGGCCAACACCGCCCGGCTGTTCAGGCCGGCCCAGACCGTGCAGACCAACCTCGCGACCGGCGGTGTCAGCGCCTTCGCTGCTCCGGTCGTGCCGCCATCGGTGCCGGAGTTCAACCCAGATGGGGCCGATGCGGGCCCGAACGGCCTGGTCAACCGGCCCAACATCGATCCGGCGCGCACGGCGGTCGACCAGCTCGATGCTGTCCGCCAGCTCCAGGCGAACCTGATCACCATCCGCGCCGGAGACCAGGTGCTGAAGACCGCGCTCGACGTTAAGGCCTGAATGCGGATGGGAGCGGTCGGCGCCGCATCATCCGTCGTCGGTTGGCTGATGTTTCCCCGGCGTTCCACATATGGCCGACGTCATACTCGGCAGACTGGGTCCCCGGGATGGACTAGGGACTCCTCAGCGTGCGCGCGACGATGCAGCCGAACGCGGAGAGGCGTTCGGCAACGGCAGGCGCGTCCGCGGATCGAACAATACGTCGATGATCGGGCATTCAGGCACCTTGCCTCTGCTGCAATGCGACGCCATCGTCTCGAGCACGTTCTTGAGCTTTCTTAGGTCCGAAATCTTCCGCTGGATCTCGCGCACGTGCTCGAGCACCAGGGCTTCGACCTGCGCGCAGGTGTACTTGCCGCCGTCGACGAGGCGGAGCAGCTCACGAATTTCCTCGAGCGTGAACCCTAGGTCCCGGCTCCGCCGGACGAAGTTCAGCCGCTTGAGAAGAGCTTGGTCGTAGAGGCGATGGCCGCTCTGGCTGCGGGGTGGCGGAGGCAGAATGCCGATTTGCTCGTAGTACCGGATCGTCTCGATATTGCAGCCGGTCCGGACGGCGAGCGCGCCCCTGGTTAGAAGTTTCTCGGCCTCGGCCTTGCTGCTCGCCATTCTTCTCGCTCCGAAATCCTGTAGTCGATACAGACCATAGTCTCCTGGCGCTGGCCCCGCAACGACCGGGCCGACGTCGCCGTGCGGCCACCCGGATCGCATTGGCGTCCGATCAACCTTGCCTCGCCCTCCCCTTCGCAGAAGGTTCGATCAAACTCACAAACATGTGCGTTCCGCACCGAAAATTCTCCTTGAACCTGTACCTACTACAGAACCCATGTTGCAGGCGTTGGGCGGCATCATCGTGCGGAAATGCTGGTACGAACAAGACCGGCGTGACCGGTCTTCGGTCTGCCGAGGCAATGACACCGGTAAACGGAGGAGTGAACCATGAATGTGAACGGTGGGCTCAGCTTCCTCGGTAATTCGATGCCAAATGCGGCAGCTTCTGCCCCCGACAAGACCCCGGTTATCGGCAGTCTGTTCGTGGGATTCCTCGGCTCCTTGTGTTGCGGCGGTGGTTTGGTTTTCGGAGCGATCGGGTTGGGCGCTTTCTACAGCGCGCTCCAGATAGCGCGGTACATACCCGAGGCGCTGGCCGGCAGTGCTGTCCTGATCCTGCTTTTGAACTGGCTTTATTACCGACATAGAGCCGTGAGCCTTCTGGCCGGGCACGCGAACTGTGATTGCAGCAGCTTGCGCCGCGCCGCGCTATGGAGCGGCTTTATGGGGCTGGTGATGATGGCGCTGAGCTTCGTATTTCTTGAGTGGCTCAATCACGGCGTCATTCATGCCGGGCATTTCATGCATGACCCGTCATACGCCAGCGCCATGATTCCCGGCGTGCCGAACGTACATCTGGGGTATCTCGCGCTTACGTACCTTGCGCTCCCCGTGCTTGCGATCCTGCCGTTCCCAAGAAATCCGGAGCGATCCTCGCTGGAAGGCGCTCAATAAGTTCAACGGGAGGCCGCCATGAATGAGAAGCCTGTTGCCGGTCTTTTCACCGTCATCGCCTCTGTGCCGCTCCTCCTGTGCTGCCTCGGGCCGGTCGTCCTTGGCTCGGTTATTGGTGGAATAGTGAGCTTGCTGGGCGGGCTCAATCCGGCAGCCGCCGTCGCGAGTGCTCTCGCCATTGGAGTTGCCGTCTACGCGATCATTCGCTGGCGGAAGGTCTGGGTTCGCCGATGCGCATTGAATGGTCGGATCGAGCCGACCGTTGGCTGATGAGTCAGGTCGGAAGGACCGCATGAAACTCATCTGCAAGGGAGGAATAGCAAAATGGGTAACAGCATGGCGCCGCCATCCGTCTTCCAAGCGCTGCGTGGCGCTCCACCTTCTATCGACTTCTGGCTGCCGCGGTGCTGTGCGTTGTTGGCGACGGCCATTGGCCCACTGCCGCTTGTCCTCGATTTACGGTGGAACGTCTCAATGGCAAGCACAGGGCCGGTCCTGTGGGCCCTCTCTGTCGCTCTGGTCGTCGCAGCCGGGTTGCTCGCGCACCGCAACAACGACCGCGGACTGTTGCGTACGCTTTTTGTCGCCCTGTTGGGCGGCACGCTTGCCACCAACACCTATGACACCTTCCGATTCTCCGGCTTCAGCGGGGGTGTTATCGCGATGGACGAGGCTGGCGATTTCGGCGGCCGACTGACAGGGCAGATCGCACCCGGGCCAATGCATCATGGAAGCGGCAGTGATCACATGGGCAAGAGTACTCATGTCGGAAGCGGTCCGGGGCCCTCAGAGGCGGCTCATGACACGGCAACTCAGCATGCCGGCGCCGGCATGCATGCCCAGAGCGAGCCAGGCGGATCACAGGCGATGCAGGGGTCAGGCGGCGAGCACGCAACCGACAGTATGGATCATGAAGGAAAGTCCGCCGGCCAACCTAATTCGGTAAAGACCATTTTGATCGGCTATGCATGGCACATTTGGGCTGGCGTGATGTTCAGTTTGGCCTTCCTCATTCTGTTCAGCGCGCGCCACTGGTGGATGCCGATCCCATATATGGTTCTCTTCATTTATCCGGGAATGGTCTTTGCCATGGGAGCGGACACGACCGCCAGCTTCGTGTGGGAGGCTGCAGGTCACGCCGCCTTCGGTGCGACCCTCGGCGCCGTAGGCTGGGCATATCTGAGCCGTGCTTCCTAAGCATGCGTCACTGTCGGGTGGCCGTGCGCTTGGCATGACCCTGCTATTCAGCTGCTAAGCGGCGGTTGCGGCGACGCGGCCACCGGGACGTGATCGCCACAAGCATGATGAGGTCGCCATGAACGATAAACCTGTCGCCGGTTTTGCGACCGCCGCAGTGGTCGCGCCGCTCGTTGTTTTATGCTGCCTGGGTCCGGTTGTCCTCGTTTCCGTTCTTGGCGGTGCAGTCACCTGGTTTGCCGGGTGGGGACTCGCCGAGGCGGCAGCCGGCGCTCTCGCGGTCGGCCTTGTCGCTTACGGGATTCTCCGTTGGCGAAGGGCGCGGCTCCGGCAAGATGGTGCGCAAACACATACGTCCGGGCAGGGCCGGCATGCGCTCCCGACGCTCGGCCCGAAGCGATAACGTCGCGCGGCCCTGAGCCATTTGCGGCAGGTGACGAGGCTGGCAGCAAACCCTCCTCACAAATCTGTGTTCGCCGTCACGAATTTTCTTGTTGAACCTGTAGCTCCTACAGGACCTATATCGTTCTCAGCCGTTGCCAGGAACCGAAACGCGATGGACAGCACCGTGCAGCACACACTGGGGGGCACGACCTCGGCATTGCGTGACCGAAGCCAGGCCGATTCCTCGACCCACAAGGCGGGATTGATGTCGTTGGGCGGCATTCTGGCGGCCCTTGGCGCAGCTTCGTGCTGCGTGGTGCCTTTCGCGCTGTTCACGCTCGGGATCAGCGGCGCCTGGATCAGCAACCTGACGGCCCTCGAGCCCTATCAGCCGATCTTCGCCGCCGTCACGCTTGGCTTCCTCGGCTATGGATTTTACCTCGTCTACCTCAAACCCAAGGCCGCCTGCGTCGAGGGCTCCCACTGCGCCAAGCCGAGCTCAGGCCGCATCGCGAAGATCGGGCTGTGGACGGCGGCGCTCCTCGTCATCGTCGCCCTCGGCTTCCCTAAGCTCGCACCGCTGTTCCTCTGATCGATCTTCTAGCCCGAAGGAGAGACCCCATGCTTCGACACATCGCCGCTGCTGCTGCCCTTGCCGTGATACTTTCGCCCTTGGCGGCCCAGGCGGCCGAAAAGATCGTCGTCCTGAATGTCGACAATGCGACCTGCGGACTCTGCGGGCCGATCGTGAAGAAGACGCTCTCGCGGGTGTCTGGCGTCAAGGCGGTCGAATTGAACGAGGGATGGTTCAGCTCGGGTGCCGTAGCGACGGTCACCTTCGAGGATACGGTCACCACCGTGGCCGCTCTCATCGCCGCGACGACCAAAGCCGGCTATCCGTCGCGCCCGGCGAACTTGGCGACGCAGTAACCCACCTCAAGCCACTGGAAGCGTCGGACGGAGCGCTCTGAATTTGAGGGAATGGGACTTTACATGACCATGCACGACTGTTGCGCAATCGAAACCAATAAGCCGAACGGCCGATACGATCTGGCCGTCATCGGCGCGGGCTCGGCCGGCTTCTCGGCGGCCATTACGGCGGCCGAGCTTGGCGCCCATGTCGCCCTCATCGGGCACGGCACCATTGGCGGCACCTGCGTCAATATCGGGTGCGTGCCGTCGAAGACCCTGATCCGGGCGACGGAGACGCTCCACCATGCGGAGACGGCCGCGCGCTTCGCGGGCATCCGGGCGGAGGGCCGGATCGCGGACTGGCGCGCCGTGGTCCGGCAGAAGGACGAGCTGGTATCCTCGCTCCGCCAGGCGAAGTACGTCGACCTGCTGCCCAGCTACAACACCCTCGCCTATCTGGAGGGTCAGGCGCGCCTGGTGGATGGCGGCGTTGCCATTGACGGTCGCTTGGTCAAGGCCGCGAAGATTGTTGTGGCGACCGGTGCTGCGCCCGCGCTTCCGCCCATCCCAGGCATCGAGGCAGTACCTTATCTGACCAGCACCACGGCGCTCGAGCTCGAGCGGTTGCCGAAGTCCCTGCTCGTCATCGGCGGCGGCTACATCGGTTGCGAGCTCGGCCAGATGTTTGCCCGTGCGGGCGTGAAGGTGACCATCGCGTTCCGCACGCGTCTGCTGCCCGAAGCCGAGCCGGAAATCGGCGAAGCGCTGACCCGCTACTTTCGGGATGAGAGCATCGTCGTCCGCGGTGGGCTCACCTATCGGGACATCCGGCAGGGGCCGGACGGGGTGACGCTTTCCGTTCTGGCGGGCGGCGCTGCGGAAAGCATCGAGGCCGAGCAGGTCCTTGTCACGACCGGACGCCAGCCCAACACGAAGAGCCTGGGTCTCGCGGCGGCCGGCGTGGAGCTTCTGGCGAACGGCGGCATCAAGGTGGACGACCGGATGCGAACCTCCAAGCCCGGCGTCTACGCCGCCGGCGATGTCACGGGGCGCGATCAGTTCGTCTACATGGCGGCCTATGGCGCCAGGATCGCGGCAGCGAACGCGCTCAATGGCGACAGCCAGCGCTACGACGCCGCGGCCATGCCGGCGGTCGTGTTCACCGACCCGCAGGTTGCCAGCGTCGGCCTGACGGAAGCCAAGGCGCGCCGACAAGGCTTTGAGGTGAAGACCTCCGCGCTGCCGCTTGAATACGTCCCTCGGGCGCTCGCCGCGCGCGACACGCGCGGCCTCATCAAGCTCGTCGCCGAGGCCAAGAGCGGCAAGCTGCTCGGTGCCCACATCCTGGCGCCCGAAGGCGCCGACAGCATCCAGACGGCGGCGCTTGCGATCAAATGCGGGCTCACGGTCGGGCAGCTCGCGGAGACGATATTCCCCTACCTAACGACGGTCGAAGGACTGAAGCTTGCGGCTCAGACCTTCAACAAGGATGTCACCAAGCTGTCCTGCTGCGCCTGAAAGGGCAGCGTTATGGCGCGAGGCTCCGGAATCGGACTGGCCCCCATGATCGCCGCCAAGGTCGTCTGCTGTGGTGGTCTCTGCCTCGCCGCGACCGGGACACTTTCCGGCTTCGGCGCTTGGCTGACCGGAAGCGGCCACGTATGGATCGGTGCCGCGGTTGGGGCTCTTCTCATCGCGATCGCGCTGTGCTCAATCGCCGTCGCTGCAGGGCCGATGGCCAACATGGCGCAAATACCGCCCTTGGACATCGCGCTCGTCCGGTCTCGTGGGCCGGCGCTATGAGTGTGCCTCTGGGAGCAGAGGTATCCAGCGCTGGTTTCGATAGCTATCGGGAAACCTGCGGCTCGGCCGACCTCGCGCTGGCGCTTACGCAAGCCGCCCTCAAGTCACAGCAGACGGAAGCCTTTGTTAGCGCGGCGGGACGCACGTTGTCCGATTCGCCTCTTCGGGCGGCACGATTGTTCGTCAGCATGCGCGCGCTCCACCCGGCCTTCCGCGCCCGCACTTACCTCTGGGAGCAGGACACCGGATACGTCCGCACGGTGGAATGGCCACACGGTCTTGAAAATCGCCCAGGCTATTACGATTCGCCTGATCACCTGGTTCATCGGACTGGCTCGGAGCTCCGTGTCCGCCGTCCGGGCATGAGCGGTGAACACACATGCGACCTTTACGGGACGTTGCGAGCACAGGGCTACACCGACTACCTGATCGTCCCGCTTCTCCTAGGCGACGGCACGATCAACACCCTGTCGATTGCCACGAGAGAGCCGGCCGGCTTTCGGGACCACGACCTCGATTGGCTCCGCGAAAGCGCTCCGTTGTTCACCGTCATCCTCGAGCGTCACACCGCGCTCGAGGCGCTGGATGCCGTCTTGGAGGCGTATCTCGGACGCGGCGTCGGCGAGCAGATCCTGCGCGGGAAGATCCATGCCGGCGATGGCGAGCTGATCGACGCCGCGATCCTGATCGCCGATCTGCACGACTTCACCCAGCATGCGGCGCACCTTGACCCGGCAGCCACGGTAGCGCTGCTCAACCGGTATTTCGACTGCCTCGTAAGCCCAATCCGGGAGCACGCCGGCCACGTCCTCAAGTTCATGGGCGATGCGGTTCTCGCATTCTTCCCTGCCCTGGCGGCCGAAGCGGCGCCCGACCCGCTGGCCGCCGTCGGTGCGATTCGCCGGCGCCTTGCCGCGCTGAACACCGTTCGCTCAAGCGCAGGACAAAGGCTGCTTCGGCACGCTCTCTGCGTTCATTACGGTCAGGTGCTGTACGGCAATATAGGTTCGACCGAGCGGCTCGACTTCACAATCATCGGGGAAGCGGTTAACCTTACGGCGCGTGGCGTCGAGGCAGCGAAGGAGCTCGGCGTCGAGTACCTCTTCACGGGCGCTTACGTGGAGCGCTTTGGCGCGGTGGGCCTGACATTCTCGGGTCACCGGATACTGAGGGGTATTCCGCAACCGGTCGAGATGTTCACGCCCGCCGGTGATTGGGCGTGCTGAGCCATTGCGTCTCGGTGCTCTGGCGTCAGTCATCGTTATGTGCCGGGGGCCCGAGGTTGCTGTCGATGGGGACGTTCGCGGTTAACCCAACCTTGCTCCGGAAAGTCGGGAGTGTACCGCTTGCGAGCAATCATCAACGGAGAGGCATCATGATCGCGAGCACGACCGAGCATCCGACTAGCGGATTTTCGAAGCGGAATCTCGACAAAATCGGGGTCGGTGGATCAGTCTTCGCGGCGCTCTGCTGCCTTGGCTTTCCGGCCCTTATCTCCGTTCTATCGGCGATCGGACTGGCGTTCATCCTGAGGGATGCGGTCCTGATCCCGCTGTTGCTGGTGTTCCTGGCCGTTACCCTTTACGGGCTGTATCTCGGAATTCGCCACCACCATGAGCCCTGGGCTCTGATCCTGGGCGGGGTTAGCGCGGCCGTGACCTTCGGGTTCATCGGGATCGCGCCGAATGGTGCCCTTGCCGGCGTCGGCATAGCCGGCCTGGTGGTCGCCAGCCTTCTGAATGTCTGGCTCAGGACACGCCAGTTGCGAGCCGGATGATGCCAAGGCGTCACCACCCTTCTGGCGGGACCGAGGTCGACCTTGATCGCGGTTTCCGTCAGCCTGCAAATCTCGTTTAGATGGTGGCTAGATGGCCAAAACGTACGACCTTGTGATTGTCGGCTCCGGCACGGCGGCGCAAGTGGCAAGCGCGCGGATCCGCGCCGCCGGATGGAAGGTTGCTGTAATCGATCACCGTCCGTTCGGCGGCACCTGCGCGCTGCGGGGTTGCGATCCGAAGAGGATGCTGATCAGCGGCGCCGAGGCCATCGACGCCGTCAAGCGCATGCGCGGGCACGGTGTGGCGGGTGAACCGCGGCTCGACTGGCGCCAGCTGATGGCGTTCAAACGCAGCTTCACCGACCCGGTTCCGCACAAGCAGGAAGAACGCTACGCCGAGAATGGAATCGACACCTTCCACGGGCTTGCCCGGTTCAGCGGTACCGATGCTGTCGCCGTCGAGGGCCAGGAACTCAAATCCCGTTACATTCTAATCGCAGCCGGCGCGCGTCCGGTCCCGCTCGACATGCCCGGCGAGGAGCATGTCGTGACGAGCGATCGCTTCCTCGAACTCGATGCGCTGCCCGAGCGCATCGCCCTGGTGGGCGGCGGCTACATCGCCGCGGAATTCTCCCATCTCGCCGCGCGAGCCGGCGCGCGGGTAACCGTGTTCCAGCGCGCCGAGCGGATGCTCCCCGCCTTCGACCCGGATCTGGTCGGCTGGCTCATGGCGAGATTCGACGAGCTCGGCATCGAAGTGCGCACGCGCTCGTCGGTGCAACGCATCGACAAGACGGCCGATGGCTTTCTCGTGCATGCCTCGACCGATGGCCAAACACAGATGGTGGCCGCCGATCTGGTCATACATGCCGCCGGCCGCGCGCCCGATCTCGACGCGCTCGATCTCGCTGCCGCCGGAATCGCTGCCGAAAAAGGCCGGCTGAAGCTCAATGAGTACCTCCAGAGCGTCTCCAACCCCAAGGTCTACGCGGCCGGCGATGCGGCAAACAGCGGTCCGCCGCTGACGCCGGTATCGAGCCATGATGGCAAGATCGTCGCCCGAAACCTGCTCGACGGCAATCGACACAAGCCCGACTACCGAGGCGTGCCTAGCGTCGCGTTCACGATTCCGGCGATAGCGGCTGTGGGCCTGAGCGAGGCGGAGGCGCAGTCGAAGGGGCTGAAATTCCGTGTTAACTCGGAGATGGTATCCGAATGGTACACGGCGCGACGGCTAAATGAATCGGTATACGGCTTCAAGACGCTGGTCGAGGAGGATACCGACCACGTCTTGGGCGCCCATGTCGTAGGCCCGCATGCCGAAGACGTCATCAATCTCTTCGGTCTCGCAATACGCCACGGTCTGACGAGCAAAGATCTGAAGTCGACGATGTTTGCCTATCCGACGGGCGCCTCGGATATCGGCTACATGCTTTAGCCAATGGTCAACTCGTTCAAAACGGCCGGCACGGCCGGTGGAGAGGCCAAAAAATGCACTTGCAGGATCTGCCATCCGTTGAGCTGAGGCCGGGCGTTCGGCGCCCGGATTGGTCGGCGATTACTAAGCCTGCGGCGCAGGAAGCCCTCTTGCGTCGTGCCGTCGCGCGGTCGGGCCTCATGGCAAAGTGGTCGACCGAGCTGGAGCCCGGCCAGGATTTGGCGTGGCGGACGGTGCTGGAGCTATTTGCCCGCCTCGGACGGGCTCCCCGACTGAAAGAAATAGCTTCGGAGCTGGATATGCCCGAGGAGAAGCTCGCAGCCGTGCTCCACCAGCTGCACGGCCGCGACCTCATCGGGGTCGACGAGAACCAAAGCGCGATCGTGCACGCTTATCCCCTCGCTCAGCGTGATACGGGTCATCGCGTCGAGCTCAACGGGGTGCGCCTAAATGCTCTGTGCGCGGTCGATGCGCTCGGTATGGGCTCAATGTATCGGAGGGACGTGGCCATTCAATCCGCCTGCAGATGCTGCGGAACGGAGATCCGTATTACCACCGCGCAGCGCGGGACGGCGCTCGCGAGCCGCTCTCCGGCCGGTTCCGTCGTGTGGTACGACCATGCTTACGAGCAGACGGCCGCGGCTTCGTGCTGCCCGATGATCGCCTTCTTCTGCAGCGACGCGCATCTACAAGTATGGCTGACGCGGCAGGTGCCGGCCCGCATCGGCTGCCGGTTGGCGCTCGATGAGGCATTTGAGGTGGGCCGGGCGATCTTCGGCCCCGTTCTGAGCCCGGCAACCAGTCCGGTGTAGTCTCAGCGCGTTTCTTAACACCGACGCAAGCGCGGATCTCATTCACCCTCCAATGTGCCGGCAACACCACCTTGTGCTGAGGTGTGGCCAATCGTGGTGTTCGCAAAGCGGTGACGAACTTCGTTATCGCCTCTCTGACCTTCCTCTCCGGCGCCTTCTATTCGATCGGCGGCCTCCCGCCCGCGTTCAAGCAGAGCCTGACGCGACCCTTTCTCATCAGAAAGACGATCCGGGCTCGGCGAGGAAGTTGGCTTCGGCCTCGGTGGTCTCGCGGCCCAAGGCGGCGTTGCGATGGGGGAAGCGGCCGAAGCGTTCGATGATGCCACGGTGCCGGATCGCGTAGTCGACGGTGGAGGCGAGGCGCGGATCCGCCTCGGCCAGCTTGCGGTAGAGCGCGACCGAGCGGTCCTGGTCGGCCGGCATCTCCGAATGCTGGAACGGCAGATAGAAGAACTGTCGCTGCACCGGGAGAAGGCGCTCATCGAAGCCGCGGGCCAAGGCCTGCTCGGCCACCCAGCGCGCCTTCGTGTCGGCGGCAAAGGCCTTGGCTTGGCCGCGATAGAGGTTGCGGGAGAACTGGTCCAAGAGGATGGTCAGCGCCAAAGCCCCTTCCGGATCGGCGATCAGCCGGTCATGGGCACCCTCGCGGGCGCGGGCGAGCTCGTCTTCGAAATGCCGGCGGATGGCCGCATCGAAAGCCGGGTCCTTGCGAAACCAAACCTCGCGGGTTGCGCCGAACTCGGGCGAGCCCGGCGCCCCGAACCAGAAATCGAGCAGACTGCGCACCAGGGTCATGGCGCCGGTTTCCGAGGTTGGGCGTGCGGCATTGGCGAGGCTTCGGCTTCCGCTTTGCAATCCGACTTTTTCCGATAATATTGCCGGCCGTTTGGGGGCCGGGACGGTTCCGGCCCGGAGAGGTGGGGCATGAAGATCAGGCATCCTTATCTGTTGTTCATCGGCGATGCGCCGGACCAGCTTGCCGCCAAGACGGCCAACGGCGTCAAGGTCTGGCGTCCGAAATGGTGCCTCGGTCAGTTCCGCTTGGAGGGCTGCAAGGTCGATCTCGGACTGCCGGACATGTCCATCGATGCCGCGGCCAAGGCCGGGGTCAAGAGCGTGCTGGTCGGCGTCGCCAATCGCGGCGGCGTCATTCCGCCGGCCTGGGAGGCGCATCTGGTGAAGGCGGTCGAGCGCGGCATGGACGTCGCGAGCGGCCTGCACAAGCGCTTGAGCGATCTGCCGCGGCTGGCGGCCGCCGCCAAGGCCAATGGCCGCACCCTGTTCGATGTCCGCCACCCCGACCGCGACTTCCACGTCGGCACCGGCATCAAGCGTCCGGGCAAGCGCTTGCTCACCGTCGGCACGGATTGCTCCATCGGCAAGATGTTCACCTCGCTGGCGCTGGAGAAGGAGATGCAGGCCCGCGGCGGCAACTGCGATTTCCGCGCGACCGGCCAGACCGGCATCTTCATCGCCGGCTCGGGCGTGTCGATCGACGCGGTCATCTCCGATTTCGTCTCCGGCGCGGTCGAATTTCTGGCCCCGGCCAACAAGCCCGATCACTGGGATTTCATCGAGGGCCAGGGCTCGCTGTTCCACGCCTCCTATGCCGGCGTCACCTTGGGCCTCATCCATGGCTCGCAGCCGGATGCCCTGGTGCTCTGCCACGAGTTCGGCCGTCCGCATATGCGCGGGTTGCCGGGCTACAAGCTGCCGGACCTCGCCACCTGCATCGCCGCCAACATCCAAGCGGCCAAGCTCACCAACAAGCACGCCAGATGCGTCGGCATCTCCGTCAACACCCAGTCGCTGCCGGAGAAGAAGGCGCTCGCCATCCTGAAGCGCACCGAGGACAAGCTGGGCCTGCCCTGCGTCGATCCGTTGCGCACCGGTGTGGGTCCGATCGTCGACAGGCTGATGTGAGCCAAGCCACGCTCACCGTCCGGCGCGAGGTCTTTCCGATCCGTGCCGGCGGCTTCTCCACCAGCCGCGAGGCCGCCGCCGCCAAGCCCCGCACCGAGGCCGAGGTGGTGACGGCGGAGATATCCGAGGGCGGTTTCACCGGCCGCGGCGAATGCGTGCCCTACAAGCGCTATGGCGAGAGCATGGACAGCGTCGTGACGCAGATCGAAAGCGTGCGCGCGCTGGTCGAATCCGGCGGCGGCCGCGCCAAGCTGCAAGCTGCCTTGCCCCATGGTGCCGCCCGGAACGCTGTCGACTGCGCCTATTGGGATCTGGAAGCCAAGCGTGCGGGCAAGCGCGCCTGGGCTCTGGCAGGGTTGCCGGAGCCGAAGTCGGTGGTGACCTGCTATACCTTGAGCGTCGACACGGCGGCGAAGATGGGCGAGGCGGCGCGCGCCAGCGCCACCCGGCCGCTCCTCAAACTCAAGCTCACCGGCGAGGGCGATCTCGAGCGCGTCAGGGCGATCCGCGTCGGCGCTCCCGGCGCGAGGCTGGTGGTCGATGCGAACGAGGCTTGGACCATCGAGCAGTATCAAGGCTACGCCCCGGAGCTGGCGAAGCTCGGGGTCGAGCTCATCGAGCAACCCTTGCCGGCCGGCAAGGACGGCGATCTCGCCCGGGTGCCGCACCCGGTGCCGGTCTGCGCCGATGAGAGCTGCCACGACCGCGCCAGCCTATCCCAGCTCAAGGGCCGCTACGAGGCGATCAACCTCAAGCTCGACAAGACCGGCGGCTTGACCGAGGCCTTGGCGCTGTTGGACGCGGCGCGCGCCGCCGGCTTCGAGATCATGGTCGGCTGCATGGTCGGCACTTCGCTCGCCATGGCCCCGGGCGTGCTGGTGGCGCAAGGGGCACGCTGGGTCGACCTCGACGGTCCCCTGATCCTCGCCCGCGACCGCGAGCCCGGCCTCAAATTCGAGGGCAGCATCGTCCACCCGCCGGAGCCGGCGCTCTGGGGGTAGCGACGTAACTGCCAACGCCCCCGCAACCGGCTCGACACGGCTAGCGGCCTCGGATCTACTATCGCCGCCGAAACGCCCGATGAAGGCGAAGACGAGAAGGGGGCAGAGCATGACGACTGAAAGTGCCGGCGGCGGGCGGGTCAGCGTCGCCTTGCCGTTGCAAATGTTTTTCGGGCTGGTGGCCGGGCTGCTGCTGGCCTTGACCTGGCCATCCGCTGCGGCCTCGCTGCAGCCGATCGGCACGGCCTTCATCGAGGCGATCAGGATGATCATCATCCCGCTGATCGTCTCCTCGGTCAGCTTGGGCACCTACAAGATGGGAGCCAATATCCGCCAGCTCGGCCGGGTCGCCGTCGTCAGCTTCAGCTATTTCTATTTCGCGACGTTCTGCGCGATCGTCATCGCGCTGGTGCTCGACGGCATCGTTCATCCCGGGATCGGCGCCGGGCTCGTCCCGACCGGCAAGATCCCGCCCAATCTCGCGGTGTCGATCGACTGGATAAAATTTCTGCTGGATCTGATCCCGTCCAACATCGTCGCCGTCATGGCGGCGGGGAGGCTGCTGCCGACGCTGGTGTTTGCGGTCCTGTTCGGGGTGGCACTTGCCGGCATCGGCGCGCGCGCGCGGCCGGTCGTCGACCTTTTGGAAGCGATCATGGCGGCGATGTTCCGCCTGACGCAGTGGATCATCGCGCTGTCGCCGCTGGCGATCTTCGCGCTCATGGGGTTTCTGTTCGCGACACAGGGCCTGGGCGCGGTGCTCGGCCTCGCCAAGCTGATCGGCCTCATGTATGTCGGGCTCGCCATCGAGATCGCGATCTTCTGCGTCATGCTGACCGCGATGGGGGACCGCCCGCTCTACGTCTTCCGCCGGATCCTCGAGCCGCTGCTGCTCGCCTTCACGACGCGCTCCTCGGAGGTGACGCTGCCGGTCCACATGAAGATCCTGCAGGAGATGGGCATCCCGAACAAGATCGTGTCGGTCGTGTTGCCGCTCGGCTACAGCTTCAACCAGGACGGCTCGATCCTGTACCAGGCGCTCGCCGTCACTTTCATGGCCGAGGCCTACAACGTCGCGCTCGATTGGCCGGCGTTGCTGACGATCCTGATCACGGTGCTGATTGCGAGCAAGGGTGGGGCCAATATCCCCTCGGGCTCGCTGGTGATCCTGGCGACTGTCCTGACCGCGATCGGGCTGCCGGTCGAGGCGATCGCGCTGGTCGCCGGCGTCGATGCGTTCATGGATATGGGCCGCACCGCCGTCAACGTGCTGGGCAACACGGTCGCGACCAAGCTGGTGACCCGCTTCGGCGGCAGCGCCGCACATGAGACGGCTTGACCGAGACCATCCATCCGTCAATTGGCGAAATTGCTTTGCCAGACCCGCTCGATCTCGGTCATGACGTCGCTGTCGAGACCGCCGGAAGCTGACGCGGCCGCGATTTCGTCAATCTGGTCGATCGAAGAAAAGCCGCCGAGCACCGTCGTCACGCCGGGATGGGTCAACACGAAGCGATAGGCCGCCTGGGCGAGACTCATCTCCGTTCGCTGCGCCAGGAACTGAAATGTCCCGGCCTTGCGGATCAGAGCCTCCCACGCCGGCGATCCCGTTTCCTTTGGGCGGGCGAGGGGATGAGTTTGCTGGCCTGCTAGACCCGCATCCGACAACGCGCCACCGGCGAGCGGACTGTAGACGGCCACGCCAACATCGACAGCCTGAGCCGCCGCTATGACATCGCCGAAATCGCGGTCGAGCTCGAGCCCGTGCGGCTTCGGCCGGCCGGCGGTGGGATTGAGAAGCGTATAGGGCAGGTTGATGAGCTGGAACAGTTCGGTCGCGAGCAGCTGGCGGACCTCCTCGCCGTCATTGCCGCGACAGACGAACCCGGCATGGCGCGCCTTTCCGGATTTGACGATCCGCCGAATGCCGTCCAAGGCGCCACCCGGCCGCATGAAGTCCTCGAGCCAAAGCGTGGCGTAGGAGCGTCCTTCCATAAGGGGACGCACGGCGACGGGGCCGTTGTGGATCTCAATGGCATCCAGCGCATCGATCCCTAGCCTCTGTAGGCTGTCCTCGGTCGAACGAACGATGCGTCCGGCAATGTCGCCCAGATCCTCGGCGCGGATTTCCACCTTGGACGTCACGAACGGACGGAACTTCAGCTCCTTGAGCACGCGGCCGAGATTGCGCTCGGCCGCACCCGCACCGTAGTCCGGCGCGATGTCGAAATAGTTGACGCCCAGTTCCCAGGCGCGGGCGACGGCATGACGCTGCTCTTCGAAGCTTCCCTTGACCATCAGGCCGGCATTGCCGCCGCAACCGAAGCCGACCTCGGAAAACGAGAAGTCGATCGAGCCGACATGCCGGTATCTCATGGCAAGTGCGCGGGTTAGCGCCTGGCATCGACGGCAGCGCGGGTTTTCACCTCGTGCGCCTCGATAGCCCGATGCAGCTCTTTGACCTCTTCGATGATCGGGCCATAGCGGTCCACGTCATCGTTCACGAAGCCCTTGTGATAGTACTTTCTGAAATTGTGGCGCAGCAGGGTCTCGGGCTTGGAGAAGTCCGGCGGCGCCTCGTTGCCGTAGATGATGTCCGGGCTGGTGTGGAAGGTGTTCATCGGCTCCTGGCCTTCCTCCACCCGTCGAATCTGCTCATCAAGCTGGCGGCGCAAGAGCACGATGGCGATATCGGTGCGGCCGAGCAGTTCCTGGGTGCGATCGGCGATCGGTCCTTGCGCGACCCAGACGATCGCATCCTGCGCCAGGACATAGTCGAGAATGGGTTCGCCCTTCTCGTTGTGGGTCGGCGGCACGTAATAGGGCACGACATCCTGGCTGGGCGCACCGACGCCAGGCGGGGCCGCATAGACCTGATAGCAGATATGGTAGGTGTGGGTGTCGTCCATGGGCACGCGGATCTGATATTCGCTGCGTGGGGCGCCGGTCTTTCCCGTCTGGGTGTAGAAGGGGAAGACGACGGTCGAATGCTGTTTTTCGTGATCGGATTCCGCGCCGAGCTCCTTCGAATAGCGAATGCCCTTGGCGAATCCGTATTTTGTCTGGTGCGCGTAGAGCTCCTTGATGCCGATCCCTGTCTTCTTGCGGGTATGAAGCGTGTGGAGCTGGCTCGACGCCCGCTCATCGAGCCTTCCCTGCCGTTCCAGGGTGTACTCGAATGCGTGGCCATGGGCATAGGCGCTGTGGGTCGGATCGCCGGTATTCTCCTGGCACTGGAGCCAATTGCAGTCGATCACCATGACGGCGATTTGACGGATCGCATTCGGCCAGACGAACAGATCCCAGCGCGGCAAATCGGGTGCGGGATGCGGGCCCATATAGGCGAAGACCAAGCCTCCCAGCTGGCGCACCGGATAGCCCTTGAGCTTCTGTTTGAGCTCGGCCTTCGGGGTGCGCTCCATCGGCCGCTCGCGGCAGGCGCCGGTCTCGTCATAGAGCCAACCGTGATACGGGCAGCGCAAGCCGCACTCATCGGGGATGCCGTATTGCAGATCGACGCCGCGATGCAGGCACCGATCGCCGATCAGCCCGAGCTTTCCCGCCTTGTCCTTGTAGAGGGTCAGATCCTCTGAGAGGATCCGGACTCTCCTGACGGGGTTTTCCAATAGCTGAGCATAGGGAGCGATCGGGATCCAATAGCGACGCATCAATTCCCCGCAAGGCGTTCCAGGGCCAATGCGGGTCAGACGCTCGTTCTGTTCTTTGGTCAGCATGCTGTACCTCCCAAAGGAGCGGCATTTGCCGAGATCATAGAGCTTTGCCTGCCCGATCGATCCGGTCGTGCAGAATGATGCATTTCTCCGGATCGATGTCGATATGGACCGATCCCCCGACCGGCGTGCGCAGCGAAGGATGCGCCCGCGCCAGGAGCTGGACCCCGTCGATCTTGAGCTTGAAGTCCACGCACTCGCCGAGGAAGATCTTGGCCTCGACGATGCCGGTGAGCGCATTCTCCGAACCGGATTGCGCGCCGGAAGCATCCGAAAGCCGGAGATCCTCCGGCCGGATCGACAGCGAGACCATGGCACCGCCCGAAAGCTCGCCCGCAGCGGCGACGCTGATGAGCCCGATCGGCGTTTCCAAGAGATACCGCTCGCCCTGACGGCCGCGAACGGCGCCCGCGAGAAAGTTCGTATTGCCGATGAAGTCGGCGACAAAGGCGGTGGCCGGGCGCTCATAGATATCGCGGGGCGGACCGATTTGGACAATCCGGCCCTGGTCCATCACCGCGATCTCATGCGACAAGGCAAGCGCCTCGCTTTGGTCGTGCGTCACGTAGACGGTCGTCAGGCCAAGCTCGCGCTGAATGGTCTTCAGCTCGAAGCGCATCTTCTCGCGCAGCTTGGCATCCAGGTTCGACAGGGGCTCATCCAGCAGCAGAAGCTTCGGCTCCATCACCAAAGCGCGGGCCAGCGCCAGGCGTTGCTGCTGGCCGCCGGACAGACGGGTTGCTTCGCGATCCGCAAGATGGTCGAGCGAGACCGCGCCCAAGACCTTCATGACCTTGTCGCGAATGTCGAGGCTGGAGAGGTGCTGCCCGCGCACCTGTAGCGGAAAGGCGGCGTTTTCGAACACGTTCATGTGCGGCCAGATGGCGTAGGACTGGAAGACCATCCCGAAGTTCCGCCGGTTCGGGGCCACAAAGATGTTCTGCCGCACCGAAAAGACGATCTGGCCGTTCGCCCGTATTTCGCCCTCGATCGGTCGTTCGAGCCCGGCGATCGAGCGAAGGGTGGTCGTCTTGCCGCAGCCGCTCGGGCCGAGAAGGGTAAACAGCCGCCCTTCGGGGACCGAAAACGTGACGCCGTCGGCGGCCCGGACCGGATTGCCGATGCTGCTCTGGTAGACCGTGCTGAGGCCTTCGACCGTAAGCATGCTCTCCCCGGAGGCGGCTTCAGCTCTCGCTGACGCCAAATCGCTTCGATGCGAGCTGAACGAACATGAGAAAGCTGAATAGAACGACAATCAGCATCACGCCGAACGCCGACAGCTCGACATATTGCCCATTCTGCCAGAACTCCCAGATCATGATCGACACGACTTCGTTCCCGGGGCTGTAGAGGAGGATCGAGCTGGAAAACTCCCGAATCGAGACGATCACGATATAGATCCAGCCCGCCACCAGGCCGGGCTTGAGCAACGGCAGGACGATCCGCCGGAAGACGACGAGCCAGGAAGCGCCGCTCATCGCCGCGGACTCCTCCAGCTCCTTGTGGATCTGCAGCATCGAGGTGCTGTTGTACCGCATTCCATGCGGCAGGAACTTCGTCGCATAGGCGATGAGCATGATCCACAGCGTGCCGTAAATGCCGATGTCGAAGTTCAGGTAGAAGATCATCAGCGACAAGCCGAGC
Organism: Pseudomonadota bacterium; assembly: GCA_016195085.1. Lineage (NCBI taxonomy): Bacteria > Pseudomonadati > Pseudomonadota > Pseudomonadota bacterium. Next base: position 65,630 of record JACQAG010000048.1, read on the forward strand.
ACGATGCCCGGAAAGGCGAGCGGCAGGGATGCGAGCACGTCCAAGACCCACCTTCCCGGGATCTTGGTCTTGATCGTGATCCAAGCGATCGCCGACGTCAGCAGCATGACCAAGGTGGCGGCGCCGACCGCCAGCAGCGCGCTGTTCCAGACCGACCGGAAGAACCCGGGATGCTCCAGCACCCGCTCATAGGCGCCGAGCGAGACGTTCCGCATCGCGGCCCAGGACGGCACCGTGTAGTAGCGCTGCAGCGAGGACCACAAGAGGACGAGAAACGGCAAAACGACGACGACCGCCACATAGGCGAGAAACAGGCTCGCGGACGCATAGCGCCATCGTCCGATATCGATGGTCCGTGGGCGGAAGCCCTTACCGGTGACGGTGGAATACTTGTCGCCCTGCCTGAGGAAACGGGACTGATAGTAGATGCCGCCAGCCGTGATCAGGAGGAGCGTCACCGAATAGGCCGAGGCAAGGCCGATATCGCTCGGGTATCTGTTGACCGCTTCGTAGATGGCCGAGGTGAAGACGCGCAGGCCGATCGGAAGCCCGAGCAAGGCCGGAACCTCAAAGGATTCGATGGCGCGGACGAAGAGGATCAGAAAGGCGCCGAGGATGGCAGGCCATGCCAGCTTCAAGGTGATCCGGCGCGCGATCTGGAAGGTCGAGGCGCCGCTCATCATCGCGGATTCTTCGAGCGAGGGATCCATCGATCGAAAAGCGGCGGTGGCGAGCAGAAAAGCGACGGGCGCATAGTGCAAACCGTCGACCCAGATCATTCCGGTCATCGAATAGATGTTAAAGAGCGGCGCTTCGGCGCCGAACCAGCTCTTTGCAATGAGGTTTAGGATTCCGATCCGGGGACTGGCGAGCATGATCCAGGCGACCGTGAACAGGATGCCGGGGATGACCAGCGGAATGATCGACATCGCGAAAAACAGCGGTTTCAGCGGCGTGTTGGTTCGCTCATTGACCCAGGCGAAGAACGTGCCGATGCACAGCGAAAAGGCCGCCGTGCCGAATGCGAAGGTGAGCGAGGTCGCCAGCAGCTCGAAGGACTCCGAGCTGAAATAAGCGGCGAGGTAGTGCTGCAGCGTGAACGCGGCATGCGCCTGGAGCGTGTCTGCGGTGAGAAAGCTTTGCCAAATGAGGAAGCCGAGAGGGATCAGGGCCAGCCAGGCGACGATCGCGACCGCGATGCCGATGAGGAGCCATTTCGGATCGGTTCGTGGGATGGAACCGCCGTCATTTTCCCGGTGCAGCGCATCCGAGCGCAGCATGGCGTTCCCTTCGTCCGACCGAACATTCCGGACCAAACGATGCGATCTCCGGCCGTTGAAGGCCGGTTGCGTCGGAGATTTTGCAGTAAATCGGCGCGTCCGTCCCGCTAGAATGTCGGTGAGCTGCAGATCAGGGCGGCCGGGGAGGAGCAGGGATGAAATCGTCGCGCATCGCCACGCCCGTGGTCGCCGCCGCCTTCTTGTGGCTCGCCGGCATCGCCAACGGTGCCTGCCAGACGAACAGCGCGCTCTTGACCTCGACCGCACCCAATCGTCATCAGCGGCTGGAGGAAGCGGCCAAGGCCGAACGTACGATGACGCTCTACACCTCGATCGCGCAGAACGATCTTCAGCAAATCATTCGCCCGTTCGAGCAGAAATACGGGATCCGCGTCACGGTCTGGCGCGCCAGCGGCGACAGCGTCTTGCAGCGGGTGATGCAAGAGCAGAAGGCCGGCCGCGCCACCGTCGATGCGATCCATACCAGCGCGCCGGAGCTCGAAGCCCTGTCGCGCGAGGGCGTGCTGCAACCGGTGACCTCCCCGGAGTTTGCCAATCTGCTGCCGGGCTCCGTGCCCAGCCATCGCAATTGGGCGAGCACGCTGTTGTCGGTCTGGGTCCAGGCCTACAACACCAACCTCGTAAAGAAGGCAGATCTGCCGAAGACCTACGAGGATCTCCTCGAGCCAAAATGGAAGGGCAAGCTCGGCTACGAGGTGGAGAATATCGATTGGTTCTCCACCGTCGTCAGGTCGATGGGCGAGGAGAGGGGCCTCAGGTTCTTCCGGCAGCTTGTCGCCGAAAACGGCTTGTCGATTCGCAAGGGCCATTCCTTGCTGAACACCCTCGTCATCGCCGGCGAAGTGCCGCTGGCCCTCACGCTGTACAACTACATGCCGGCCCAGGCGAAGAGCCAGGGTGCGCCGATCGACTGGTTTGCGCTCGAGCCGGTGGTCGCCCGAGCGAACGGCGTCGCCGTCGTCAAGAACGCGAAGAGCCCCAATGCAGCGGCCCTGTTCGAGGACTACATGCTGAGCGAGGCGCAGTCGATCCTGGTTTCGCTCAACTATGTTCCCACCTCGAAAAAAGCCCAATCCCCATTGGCGAATATCGGCGTCGTGATCGCCGATCCGGCGGACAAGCTCGACAATGCCGCAAAATGGGAGCCGCTGTATCAGCAGATCATTCTCAGAAGCCGCCCGAAGTGAAGGGTCTGGCGGTGGCCGCCGGGCGCGCTCACGTGCGCCAGAACGACTTGTAGATTTCCCTTTCCGCATTCAGGCGCGACAGGCCGATGTCGGCAAGCTCGCGGTCGCCCCGCGTCGCCAGATGGTGCCGGCTGCTGGCGCGCTCCTGCCATGTCAGCATCGTCTTCCACAGACGACGCATCCATAGGCTTGGCCGGAACAAGGCCGCCGCCGGATCCCAGGACCGGACCTGGGTGCGGTCCACACCGAGCGTGCCGGGTAAGAGCGGATGGTCGATAAACTGCTGTTGGGTGCACATCCTATGACTCGCTTTCTTGAGTTGTGATGAAATCGCCGCCTATGGCGACGATCAGGTCTCGATCGCGCTCTGCTCGGGCGCCTTCAACACCCGCTCGCCGCCCGCCGCGTACCAGGCGGACAAGCCGCCGCGGACGTATTTCGCATCGAAGCCCCGCTCGCGGAGTGCGGCGGTGACGCTGCAACCGACATGGAAGCCATAGGCGCAGTAGACGAAGACGGGGGTATCGGCTGAGAGCTCCTTCGACCACTCCTCGACGCGGTTCGGATCGCGCCAGCACGCTCCCTGCATCATGTCGACGTTGCGCGAGAAGTAGTGTTTGGGGCGGGCATCGAGCACCTGTACCCGCCGCTCCCCTTTGGCGAGCTCGGCCGATAGCTCCTCGATGGAGATCGAGGGCAGGTTGAGCCGCGCGATCGCCGCGGCATCGGAGCCGGCCGAGAGCCCCTTGACGAAGATCGGGGGTGCCGCCTCGGCGGCCGGATCCGGCCTTGGCGGCGCCGTGCCGCTCGCGTCCATGAGCCGGTCTTCGACCACCTTCCAGTCGATGTTGCGCATGAAGGCATCGATATAGGCGGTGGCGTTCGCGCCGAAGTCCATGTGATAGGCGTGCTCGTACATGTCGAGCGCCAGAATTGGCAACGCGTCGACCAGGGCCTGGGTGTGGTCGAAGCCGACCTGGATATGAAGCCGGCGGTCGCGCCGCGCGTAGCTCAGCAGCACCCAGCCGGAGCCGCCGCGCATCGCCTGGGCGGCAGCCACGAATTCCTGCCGCCAAGCGTCGACCGCGCCGAAATGCTCCTCGAGCAAAGGTGCTATGGACTGGGTCAGCTTGCCGTCGCCGCCCAGATTGCCGAAGTAGAGCTCGTGCAGCGCCACCGAGCCCATGGCGACGAGCTCCTCGCGCTTGAGGGCCCGGAGCAGGTAGCCCTGCGTCTTGGCGAGGTCGAGGCGATCCAGCTCGTCCCGGATCGAATTCAGGGACCTGACGGCACCCCCGTAGTTGTTCTCGTAATGGCTCACGATCAGCCGTTCGGACAATCCGTTCAGCATCCAGGGCCGGCAGGCGATGGGGAGGATGGGCTGGCGCATGGAGGTCTCCTTGAACTTGCGATGGCGCGCCTGGGGCGGCGCCAAGGAGACAGGGAAATAGGACCGGAAAGCCTTGCCGACAAAGCATGCTTTCTCTAGCCTGCCTGAGAATTTCTCATGAAGTCGCCCGCATGCTCCGCCGCCTGCCGCCCTTGAACGCGCTGAGGTCTTTCGAGGCTGCCGCCCGGCATGAGAGCTTCACCCGGGCGGCCGAGGAGCTGTTCGTCACCCAGGGTGCGGTCAGCCATCAGGTCAAGGCGTTGGAGACGGAGCTCGGGGTAAAGCTGTTCAATCGCGAGCGCCAGCGCCTGGTGATCACCGAGGCAGGAAGGCAATATCTCGGCGTCGTCCGCGATGCGCTCGACCGGATCGCGCTGGGGACGGAACGCCTCTTGGAGCGGCAGACATCGGGCGTGCTGACGGTCAGCACCTCGCCTGACTTTGCCGCAAAGTGGCTGGTCAATCGTCTCGGCGGCTTCTCGGAGGCCCATCCGGGGATCGACCTCAGGATCTCGGCCGCCATGCATCACGTCGACTTCGCACGCGAGGACGTCGACCTAGCCGTCCGCCACGGCGACGGCAATTGGGCGGGGCTCCACGTCGAGCGCCTCTGCACCGATCAGCTCTTCCCGGTTTGCAGCCCCAAGCTCCTGACCGGGCGTCATCGGTTGAGCGAGCCCGCGGACGTGCTGAGGTTTCCCGTGCTGCACCTCGACGATCGCACGGAGTGGCCGCGATGGCTGGATGCCGCCGGCGTGGCCGATGCCGAAGTCACGCATGGTCCGGTCTTCAACCGGGCGAGCATGCTGATCGATGCGGCCATCGATGGCCAAGGTGTGGCGCTCGCCCGCACCTCGCTGGCGGCTTGGGATCTCATCAACGGTCGCCTCGTCCGGCCGTTCGCCACGGCCTTGCGGCTGTCGAGGTTCTTTTGGATCGTCTGTCCCAAGGCGACCTCCATGCTGCCGAAGATCGCGACCTTCCGCGCCTGGCTCTTGGCGGAAGCTGCCGAGGATGTGCGGCGCTTGAAGGCGCTCGGTCCTTGAACCCGAGCGTTTCGCCGGCGGTCATGCCGCCGGGGTGATGACCACATCGCGGAACGCTGTCACCGAATCCGCCTTGGTCCAGAGCCCGACCTTGCCGGCGGCGAAGCGCCGGTCGCGGTGGTCGATGAGAGGCTTGTCGTCGAGCCATCCCTGGATGCGCTCGCCGGTCGCAGCGATGCGCACGGTATGCCATTGGCCGAGAGCGGGTGCGGCGACGTTGGCAGAGGCGATCTCGCGGCGCCCGCGATCGTAGGTGTAAAGCCGGAAATTGCCCTCGAGCGCATTGGCGCGGACGACATAGTAACGCCCCTCGGCAAAGCGGAACACCACGCCCCCCGAGGCATCCTCCCGGCCCGAGATCGGCTTGAAGCGCATGGAAACCTCGAGATCGGCGAAGGGCCCCGCCGGAGCGGCGATGACGTTGAACTCGTTCTTGGTGGCGCGCTGTACCAGCGCCGGACCCGGATCGCCCGGCAGATCCTCGACCGCCCATTGGCCGGCGACGACCGCCCAATCGGCGATGCTGCGGCTCTGGAAGTCGTAGCGTGTTGGCGACGCCGCCATCGCCGAGCGGATGCCAGTGCGTGAATATCCGAGGCCGATGGCGGCGCCGGAGAGCGTCGCGGCGAGGGCGCCGCGGCGGGTCATGCGAGGACGCTTCATTTGCCAGTCTCCAGGTCTTGCGTTGACCGTCGAAGGTCTCTTTCAGCTTTCTGCGCTGTACTTGGCGTGCAGCCTTGTCACGTTCTCCCAGCGGATGACCTGCATGAAGGCATCGACATAGGCTGCGGCCCGTGCGCCGTAGTCCATGTGATAGGCATGCTCGTACATGTCGAGGGCCAGGATCGGGCGGCCATTCGCGAGGTTCATGGTGTGGTCGGCGGCCCAGGTGTTGATCAGTCGCTTGTCACGCGGCGACCAGCATAGGAGTCCCCAGCCGGAGCCTCCGCCCTGGGCCTTGCCCATGGCCGCAAACTCCGCCTGCCAGCGATCATAGCCGCCGAAATCCCGGTCGATCGCCTCGGCCAGCGCGCCCGATGGTCTGCCCCCACCCTCGAGGCCGTCGAAATAGACCTCATGCAGGATCATCGAATTCGCGGCCACCAGCTCCTCGCGCTTCAAGCCGTTGACGGTGAAGACCGGGGCGCCGGCCCAATCGAGGCCGGTGAGCTGTGCGCTAATGGCATTCAGACGCTTCACCGCGCCGCTATAGTTGTTCTCGTAGTGGCTCGTCAGCAGCTTCTCCGACAGGCCTTTGATCGCTTTGGGATCGAAGGATAGCGGCTTGATGTCGTAGGTCATGGGCTTGAATCCTGTGTTGGATGCGGTTTGGGCGAGAGCGGTCCGCTCGGTGAGCGCAGCCACCATCGCTGCGCCGGCAATGAGGGCGCTGGCCCGTATGAGATCGCGTCGTTCCAATCCATGGGTCATGTCAGTCCTCCTTCCGTCATCGGGCCAATCGTTCGATACGGTCCCACGTGCTGCTCTTCATAAATCCGATCACAGCACCGCCTAACATCAATGGAAGCGGTCCGACGTTCCGCAGCAGCATGAATCCGACGGTGAGCGCAAGAAGACACCAAGCGAATGGATCGGGAGCTGCATGCGGAGCCATCTGAACGATCGAGACGGCAAGCGCACCGATCACGGCCGGTCCGACCCCACGCATGAATGCCTTCAGCCACTGCAGGTCTTTCATCTTCCGAAGCAATGGGAGGATCGAGAGCATCATCAAGAAAGACGGCAGAAAAATCGCCGCCGCGGCGACCGCAGCCCCCTGCGCGCCGGCGAGCTTGAACCCAACGAAGGCCGCGAGCATCAGGATCGGTCCCGGCGTGAGTTGACCGAGGGCGAGGCCGTCGATGAATTCCTGCTGCGTCAACCAACCCGACTGATTGACGACCTGGTCCTGAATGAAGGCGAGCATGGACAGCCCACCGCCGAAGCTGAACGCGCCAACCTTGAGGAAGAACGTTCCCAGCTCCCACAATCGGGGCAGGTCCGGATTGGATTGCCGTGCAAGGCCGGCGATCGGCATGGTCGATGGGACGACCAGGAGGTCGACCGCGACGTAGGCGGCAGCGGCAGCGATCAGAAGGAGAAGCGACATCGCGCCCCGGCGCCGCGCGTGGAACAGAGCCATTCCGATACAGCCGGCGGCAAAGAGCGCTGTCACGAGGCCGACCGACGTAAACTGCAGAACGGAAGCCGCAGCGATGAGGATCGCGATTTGCGAGCGCTCTTTGATCGTGGCTCTTCCTAGACGGTAGATCGAGGCAGCAAAGATGCCGACAACGACCGGTCCGATCCCGTAGAACGCGCTTTGCGAGGCCGGTAGCGCCCCGAAAGCAACGTAAGCGGCCGTGAGCAGGAGCATGATCAGAAAGGCCGGCAGAATGAAACAAACGCCGGCGAGGATACCGCCGGGCAGGCCCGCCTTAGCGTGGCCGATGAGTATGCCGAGTTGGGTCGCGCCAGGCCCGGGCAGCATGTTGACGAGCGCGAGGCCTTCGACGAATTGCAGCTTCGAGAGCCACTGCCGCTTTTCCTGAATTTCCGTTTGCATGATGCCCATGATGGCCGGCCCACCATAGCTCATGGCGCCGATCTTCAGAAAGACACGGGCAATCTCCGCCAGACCGGCCCGCCGTTCGCTCATGGGCATGCTCCTGACGATGGCATCGCGTCCGGAAACGATCCTCCGAAAACGATTACGACATAGGAACGGTTTCAGTATGAAGACGGCGCAGCAGCGCCTCGACCCGGCCGACGATGAACCTGCGCGCGACCGCATAGTCGTCGCTGACGGCCGGACAGTCGTCCCAGCGCTCGATGGCGACTCCGGGCGGGGCCAGCGCCGTCAGATCGCAGCCGAAGGAGACGATGTGCGTGGCCCGCGCCAGCGCGTCCTTGCTGAGGCGCTGGGGCCGCTTGCCGCGGACGTCGATGCCCTCGCCGAGCAATCCGTCGATGACTTGTTGCGGGATCTCCGCGTCGGGTTCCGGGCCCGACGTCGTGGCCGCGAGCGGAATGCCGCCCTGCAGGGCCAATCGGTTGCAATATTCGGCGGCAATCAGGCTCTTTGCCGCCCCATGCAGGCAGACAAAAGCGATGGCGTGGGGAGCACGCATGTATTTCCTTTCGCTACTGCACCATGACCCAGGTCGGGTTCAGGATCGGGAAGGCGATGAGACCGATAGCGGCGGTGACCGCCATCAGAAGCGGGTTGGATAGCTTCTTCCAATAGAACAGGGCCGCCAGGGAGGCGAGCCCGATGGCGACTGTCAGCCAGTCGCCGATCGCGATCTTGCCCAGGAGGATCGAGGCGCCGGCGATGGTGCCGATGGCTGCGGCATAGGCGCCTTTGACGAAGCCTTGAACGTTCGGATTGCCGCGGTGTCGGATCAGGATCGGTGCCACGATCAGCACCAGGAGGAAGGACGGCAGGAAGATGCCGACGGTGGCAACGAGCGAGCCCCAGAACCCGGCGACGAGAAAGCCGACGAAGGTCGCGGTGATCACCACCGGCCCCGGACTGATCATGCCGATGGCGACTGCAACCAGGAACTGGCGCTCGTCGAGCCATGCGGCCTGCTGCACCAGCCCCTTCTCGAGGAAGGGAACGATCACCAGCCCGCTGCCGAAGGTGAGCGAGCCCGCCTTGAGGAAGAACCAGCCGAGCTGAGCGATGGTAGAAGCGCTGGCCGGGGTCCCGGTCACGCCGATGCTGAGCGGGAGCGCGGCCAATGCCGCTTCCGGCGGAACCTTCCCGCCGCGAAACAGCGTGCCGTAATAGAGCATGCCGGCGATCCCGGCCGCGATGAACAGGATCGCAATTTCCGCCTCCAGGACCACGGTCACCACGAAGCAGATCGCCGCGATGGCCCATTGCGGCCAATCCTCCATGCCGAGCTTGGAGAGCCGCCAGCAGGAATGCAGGATGAGCGCGATCACCGCCGGGCTCACGCCATAGAAGATCGCCGTCACCCAGGAGAGGCCGCCGAAATAGACATAGAGCGCGCCGAGCCCGGCGACGATGACGAAATTCGGCAGGATGAAGCACCAGCCGTCGGCCCAGGCGCCCCAGAAGCCGCAGCGAAGATAGGAGATGTAGATCCCGACCTGGATCGCCAGCGGCCCCGGCATCGACTGGCAGACGGCGATGGCATCGCGCATTTCTTCGCGGGTTAGCCATTGGCGCTCGGTCACCAGCTCCCGCTCCATCTGGCCGACCAGTGCCACCGGCCCGCCGAAGCCAAGCGTCCCCAGCTTCAGGAAGTAGCCGACAAGTTCAGAAATGCGTCCGCGCTCGGCCATGGGTCATGCCCCCCGTTCGAAAACACCTGGAAATCGTAATGATGCGGGGCCGCTGGACGCCGGCAAGCACGCGCATGCTGCGGCGAGCGCGGCTGCGTCTCCGGCACCGGTTCGGCCTGTCGTCGATAGCGGTGATCTGTGGATCACGATGCCCATGCGCCCAGCCCTCGATCTTCGCGAGTGATGGGCAGCGCTTGGACGGAGCACCGTCTTGGGACGCCGGGAGCCTGCCAACCCCGACTTTTTATAGATTAAGCCGGGCTCCCATGGAGATCAAGCCCGGCCGCCCCAACCGGGACAAAACGGCTCCCGATGATCAATCGCTTATCCAGTCGGATCAGCGACTTGCCGATGTCCCGCTGTCCCAGTCCCGGGCACGCGCGGGGCGGGACAGCCATGGACTGGATCCAAGCCTACCCGCCCGATGCGGCCGCGCGCGCCATCAATCGACCACGCATCGGTTTCAGTACGAACAGCGCCAAGAGGCCGGTCAGGATGTCCATGGCGATCACCAGACCGAACACCGGCATCCAGCTGCCGGTCCCCTCATAGATCATGGCGGCAACCGGGGCGCCGAGGATCGAGCCCACACCCTGCGCCATATAGAGAAAGCCGTAATTGGTGGTCGCGTAGGTGGAGCCGAAGGTATCGGTCAAGGTCGAGGGGAACAGCGAGAAGATCTCGCCCCAGCCGAAAAACACCAGACCGGACAGCACGATCAGCAGAAACGGATCGGTGCGGTACTGGAGCATCAGGAAGATCGCCGCACCCTCGAGGATGAAGGCGATCCCCATGGTGTTCTCGCGGCCGATGTGGTCGGAAACCCAGCCGAAGAACGGCCGCGTCAGCCCGTTGGTGATGCGGTCGAAGGTCAGCGCCGCCGGGATTGCGGCCAAGGTCATGCCGAGGATGACGACGGTCGTCTTGGCATCGATCCCGAACGATCGGGCAAAGCTGGTGAACTGCGTGATCACCATGAGACCGCCGGTGGACATCATCGACATCATGATGAACAACAGCCAGAAGGTCGGCGTTTTCAGCATCTCGCGGGGCGTGGCGCCCTCTGTCGCCACGGCGCCGGGGCGCGCCGGCGGTGCGGCGACTTCGCCTTCCTTGGGAGAGCGCAGCATGAGCGCACCCACCAAGCCGATAGCGGCAAAGATCGCGCCGAAGACGACCAGCGTCCGTTGGTAGCCCGAGGCTTTCAGCATGTCGTCGATCGGGAATGTCGTGAGAATGGCGCCGAAGCCATAGCCTGCCGCGACCACGCCGGTGGCGAAGCCGCGCCGATGCGGGAACCATCTGACCATCAAACCGATGATGCCGATGTAGACGATGCCCGTTCCCACACCGCAGAGGAGTCCGTAGGTCGCGTACAGCCCCCAGAGCGTGGCGATGGTCGAGGACGCGATCCAGCCCGCACCGCTCATCAGCGCGCCCAGGCCGATCAGGATCTTCGGCCCCAGCTTCTCCACGAGAAAGCCTTGCAGCGGCGAGAGCCATGTCTGCAGCACGATGAGAAACGTGATCGTCCATTGCACCTCGGAGAGAATGGCACCCGTGGTCTTCTGGAACGATGGCACGAACAGCGTCCAGACATATTGCGGGCTCGAGATCGTCATCATGACGATGAAGCCGAACGCGAGCTGCATCCACGCCGCAGACCTGGCGGCGGTCGCGTCGCCCCGAGAAGCGGTTTCGATTGTTTGGATGTGTGCCATCTTGCCTTCCCTGCTTATTCGCCGTGCAGATGCATCGCGCAGGGTAGAGCCGCAAGGATTATGCCACCGCGAGAGCCCGCGGCGGGACGTGCGCAATCAACGGATTGCGATTGCTGCCCATCGGTTCAGGATTCGGCGCATGCATTTGGTCGCGAGCCGATGGGGCAACAAACTGCCTGATTTTTGGGCTTATCCTGCGCGAGGACGGGTTCGGGACTCCGATGGCGCTATGCGCGCGCCGGCCTCTTCCCGGTCTCATGCAATCCCGCCGCCCAATAGGCGTGCTCGACCAGGCGCAGGGTCTGGAGATTGTCCGCGGGATCGGTTTCGAAGGGCTGGCCGGTCTCCAGGCATTCGATGAAATGCCGGATCACGCCGTCGAAGCTCGCCTGGTAGCCCTGGTCGCGGTCATAGCGCTGGCTCCGCGGCTTCGGCCCGAGGAGGCGGAGCTCGTCGTTCTCGAAAAGCACGCTGGCCGTGCTGCCGAGAATCTCCAGGCGATCGGGCACGCGCGGCTGATAGCCCGCCGCCGCCATGGTGCCGGTGACCACCGCCGAGGCGCCTTCGGCGGTTTCGAGAAAGATGGATGCCATGGTCTCGCCGACGATGTCCGGCACCGTGCGCGTCGCCCGTGCCGCGCCGACCCGAAGCTCGCCCAGGAGATAGCGCATCACATCGAGGTGGTGGATCAGCACCTCGGCGATCATCAGCCGCTTCTCATGCTGCATGAAGGGCTGGCGGTTCAAGGAGAAGCGCAGCCCTTCTGCGTCCGGGAGGAAGCCCGAGTTGATCATCGCCATGTCGGCATGGAGGATGCGGCCGAGGGCACCCTCCTCGATCCATGCCTTGAGCACCCGGTACCACGGCCGAAAGCGCCAGTTCTCGTGCACCATGAGGCGGATGCGGTCGCCCACGCGGCGAACCAGCGCTTCCGATTCCGCCAAGGTGGGCGTCATCGGCTTCTGGCAGAGCACGTCGATGCCGCGCCGGGCGGCGGCTTCGACCCAGGCCGCGTGCGTCTCTCGGGGCGAGGCGATGTCGAGCACATCGATCGCCTCGGCCTCCAGCATGCGGTCGCGGTCCTGATAGACCTTGGCGATGCCGAACTCCTTGGCGCGCGCTTGCCCACGCTCCGGGTCGGGATCGCAGAGGGCGACGAGCTCGACCCGGTTGCCCAGCTTCTGCCAGCCCTTGAGATGGAAGGCGCTGATCATGCCGGCGCCGGCCAGCGCCATCTTGAACGGGCCGAGTTTCTTTGCGCCACCGGTCATTGCTTAAGCTCCAAAGCCGAACAGCCCCATGGGATTCTGCCACAGCACCTGCCGGCGCTGGGCCGGCTCGGGCAGGAAACGCTCGAGGGCCCAGAGCGCCCGATCGTAGCGGAAGCCGCCGGGAAGATTGATGAAGGGCCAGTCCGAGCCCCAGATGCAGCCCTCGATGCCGAAGGCTTCGAGGAGTGCCGCCGCAACCGGGTCGAGATCGGCGAAGCCGTTCTTCCGGTCGGCGATGCGAAACGGTGCCGAGAGCTTGACCCAGGCCTTGCCGGCGCGCCCGAGGCCGAGAACCGCCTGGAAGCCCGGCTGCTTCACCCCGTTGGCGGCATTGCGGATGCCGAAATGGTCGACCAGCACCTTGACGCGGCTCCTGGCCAGCACGCCCGCGATCTCCGCCCATTGAGCGTCGTCGGCGAAGACTTGCGCGAACCAGCCCATCGCCTCGAGTCGCGCCAGACTGCGCGCCGCCGCGGCACCGGCGAGCGCATCGGCGCGATAGCTCTGCAGATTGAAGCGCACGCCGACGACCCCGCGATCGCCAAGGCGCCCAAGCTCGGCCTCCGGCGTCTCCGGGTCGATGACGGCGATGGCCTTGAAGCGGCCGGGAAAGCGCGCCATCGCATCCAGCATGGCGCGGTTGTCGGTGCCATAGCCGCTGGGCTGCACCAGGAGCCCATGGGCGACATGATGCGCATCCAAGACGCCGATGAACTCTTCGGCGGTTCCGGCTTCATCGGCACTGGGCTTGTAGCCGGGGCCGTCGGTGAAGGGAAAGCGCCGGGGATCGATGATGTGCGCGTGGGTATCGATGATGCCGGATACGGGCATGGTCAAGCGCTTGCCTCGCCTCGGCCGATCACCCGCGTCGTCACCGGATCGAAGAGATGCAGGGCGCCGGTGTCGATGAGCATTCGCGCCTTCTCTCCCGGTTTCAGCCTGGTCTCGCGTCCGGTGCGGGCGATGACTTCGACCCCTGGGCCTTCGAGCGTCAGCAGCAGGAGCGTCTCCGCGCCTAAGGGTTCGATCGCCACCACGCGCATGGCAAGGGGCGCCATCCGCGCCTCCGCCAGGCCGGGTGCGGCCTCGTAGAGGTCCTCGGGCCGGATTCCGAGCACCAGTCTTGCCCGAGCCTGGCGGCCGATCGCGGCGGCCGTCGCGCCGGAAAGAGGCAGGGTTGCAGTTCCGAGCCGGAGCCGCGTCTCGCCGCCGCCGGCCTCGAGCGTGGCCTCGATGAGGTTCATCGGCGGGTTGCCGAGGAAGCGGGCGACGAAGGTGTTGACCGGATTGCGATAGACCTGGAGCGGCGGGCCGATCTGCACGACCTGACCTTTGTCCATGATGCAGATGCGATGGCCCATGGTCATCGCCTCGACCTGGTCGTGGGTCACGTAGATCGTGGTGATGCCGAGCTCGTGCTGCTGGCGGATGAGCTCGTTGCGGGTGCTGACGCGCAAGGCCGCATCGAGATTGGAGAGGGGCTCGTCGAAGAGGAAGACCTTGGGCTCGCGCACGATGGCGCGGCCGAGAGCGACGCGCTGTCGCTGGCCGCCGGAGAGCGCGTGCGGCTTGCGCGCAAGGTACGGCTCGAGGCCGAGCTTGCCGGCGGCGGCGCGGACCCGCTTGTCGATCTCATCCTTGGCGACCCGGCGCCGGCGCAGCCCGAAGGCGAGGTTGTTGTAGACGTCCATATGCGGATAGAGCGCGTAGGACTGGAACACCATGGCGATGTCGCGGTCCTTCGCCGGCACCTCGTTCACCACCTTGCCGTCGATCGCAACCGTGCCGGCGGTGATCGGCTCCAGCCCGGCGATCATGCGCAAGACCGACGACTTACCGCAGCCCGAGGGTCCGAGCAGCACCATGAACTCCCCGTCGCCGACGGCAAGGCTCACCGCGCTGACCGCCGCCTCGGCGCTGCCGTCGTAGCGCTTGCTCAAGCCATCGATGGCGACCACGGCCATTCAGCGCACCGCTCCGGCGGTCATGCCTTTGATCATGGTCTCGGAGAACAAGGCGTAGAAGACGATGATCGGCGCGATCGCGATCATGAGGCCGGTCGCGACCATGCCGACATCGAGCTGATGGCTGCCCATGAAGTGCATGAGGCCGAGGGGGAGCGTGCGCTTGTCGTCCTCGGTCAGGAGCACGACCGCGTAAAGGAACTCGTTCCACAGGATGATGAAGTTGAGCGTGACCGTGGTGAACAGCGCCGGAACGCCGATCGGCAGGGTGATGCGCCAGAAGATCTCGAAATCCGAATAGCCGTCCATCCTTGCCGCATCGAAGAGGTCTTGCGGGATCTGCTGGAAGAAGCCTTCGAGGATGTAGACGGTCATCGCGAGATGGCCGGCGACGTAGACGATGACGAGCCCGGTCAGCGTGTTGTAAAGCCGGTATTCCAGGAGGATCTGGAAGAGCGACAGGATCATCAGCTGCGGCGGCAGGATCATGCCCGACAGGATGACGAAGCGGACCAGCCGGCTGCCGCGGAAGCGGTAGCGCGCCAGCGCATGCGCCACCATGGCGGCGATCACCGTCAGCAGCACCACCGCCGTCACCACCACCACCGTGCTGTTCCAGAAATAGGTGCTGTAGTTCGATTTGGTCCATGCCACGGCGAATTTCTCCCAATGCCAACGGCCGGGCCAGGCATAGGGCGAGGCGAAGATCTCCGGCGTGGTGCGGACCGACATCGCGGCCACCCAGAGGAACGGGCCGCCGGTCAGGGCCGTGTAGAGGAGAGGAACAGGACGAGAGGCGAGCGCCGGAGATGGATGAGCCAGGATGCGGCGATCGGGCTCATGGATCCCTAGAACTCCAGCTTGTCGCGTTGGCGCAAGAGCTGGGTCATGAGCGCGACGAAGGCGAGAATGATGAGGAACCACAGGACGGCGATCGCCGAGGGATAGCCCAGATCGAAGGTGTTCCAGTCGAAGGCGCGCTTGTACACATAGGTCGACACCGTCTCGGTCGACCAGAGGGGTCCGCCGCCGGTCATGATCCAAACGAGATCGAAGATCATCATCTTGCCGATGAATGACAGCACCAGGAGATTGAGGATCGTCGGCCTCAGCATCGGCACGATGATGTAGACGAGCTTGGCGAACCAGCCGCAATTGTCGAGCTCGGCCGCACCCAGCACCTCGCCCGGCAGCGCCGATAAGGCCGCCAGGAAGACGATCATGTTGAAGCCGAGCCACTTCCAGATATGCGTCGCCATCACCGACCACAGCGCGGTCGAAGGATGGCCGAGCCAGGACTGCTCCTAGGCGCCGAGCCCGAGCCAGTGCAGGAGCTGATTGGCGAGCCCCCAGTCGTAGTCGTAGATCCATACCCAGATGATGCCGACGACGACATAGGACATGAGCACCGGGGTGAACCAGACGACCCTCAGCAGCCTCCGGAAGGGCGGCCTTGCATAGAGGCAGAGCGCCAGCAAGAGACCGCCCGCCACATCGGCGATGGTGGCGACGATGGCAAAGAGCGCGGTGTTGCCGACTGCCTTCCAAAAGACCGGGTCGAGGCTGACGAGCTCGATGAAGTTGGCGAGCCCGACATAGACCTCGACACCCTGGGGCTTGATCGTATGCAGGCTGTTGTAGAAGGTCCTGACGACCGGATAGAGCATGAAGGCGCCGTAGAGCAGCAGGGCGGGTGCGAGAAAGACGAACAGCGTCCCCGGCTGGGCGCGGCGGGCGTCGACGCGCGACAGCCTCGAGCCGGCACCGAGGCGCTGGGATAGCCAAGTCCTGACCGTCATCGTCGCCTTCGGTGTCGGGGGACGGGGAACGGTCAGCCTAAGTCGCAGAATTCATTGGAGCAAATTGATTTATCGGGGCCGAATCGATAGGATAATCCTATTGATGAAAGCGACCCTCAGCCAGATCGAGGCGTTCTATTGGATCGCGCAGCTCGGCAGCTATCGCGCCGCCGCGGCACACCTCAATCTGACCCAGCCGACCGTGAGCCTGCGCATCCGCAGCCTGGAGCACGCCCTCGACATACGCCTGTTTGAGCGGGCCGGGCGCCAGGTCCGGATTACCGCCGACGGCGCGGCGATGCTGCCGGTGGCGCGGCGCATGGTGGATTTGGCCGACCAGGTGTCGGCCAAGCATGCCAACCGCGATCCGCTCCGCGGCCAGCTCCGCCTTGGCGCCCCCGCGAGCTTCGCCTTGAGCTGCATGGCCGATCTCTTGGGCGCGTTGAAGCAGCAATACCCGGAGCTGACGGTGGCGCTCACCATCGACAACAGCGTGGTCTTGCGCGAGCGGCTCAACAACCGCGAGCTCGACGTCGCCTTCGTCGTCGAACCCAAGGTCGAGCCCTATGTGCGCCTGGAGCCGCTCGGCGTCATGACCCATGCCTGGGTCAGAAGCCCGGTGCTGGCTCTGCCGGCCGATGTGGTCGAGCCCGGGGATCTTGTGCATTGCCAGGTGCTGACGCACCCGGAGCCCTCGAACCTGACCGTGCTGGTGCTGAACTGGTTCGCCTCGGCCGGTCTCGAGCCCGAGCATTTGAGCACCTGCAACGATCTCTCGGTCATCATCCGGCTGACCGCCGCCGGCGAAGGTGTGAGCCTGCTGCCGACGGCGATCATCGCGGCCGAGCTGGCCTCGGGCGCGTTGGTCACCATGAAAGCGCGGCCGGAGATCGCCCGCCCGCATCTCTATCTGGCATATCAGGCCGACAAGATCGGGCCCCGGATGAGCACGCTCATCGCCATCGCGCGCCGCGTGCTCTCGCGCTCGACCCTGCTTGCCTCCGGCTGACCCTCGCCCTCCCGCGACGACGCGGGTCCCTCCCTCTCCCGCGGTGCGGGAGAGAGGCTTAAGCCAACGCGACTCCAAGCCCCTCTCCCGCAATGCGGGAGAGGGTGCCGAGCGCGAGCGAGGCGGGTGAGGGTCTTGCCCGTTCAGCCCTTGAAGCAGGCGGTGTTCATCATCTTGACCGCCTGATCGACGGGCAAGAGGCCGCCCGGGAAGGCGCTGTTCGTCACCTGCGCGAAGCCGTCCTTGCACTGGCCTTGGACCAAGTCGCGCGGGCCGCCGACGAAATAGTCGACGCCCTTTTGCCGGTCCATGAGTTCGGTGAAGTAGGCAGCCCAGGGACCGCTGAACTCTTTGACCTCGGCCTTGATCGCGGTCTGCAGATAGACCGTTTCGATCCAGCGCTTGCCCATCTCCGGCGTCGACATCGCATTCAAGAACGCGGCGGCGAGCGGCTTATTTTTGCTGGCGGCGTTGATGGCGAAGCTGGCGCCGATCGCCGAGGTCTTGCACTGGTTGCAGGCGGCGTTGTCCATGGCCGGATACTGCATGACGCCCAAGGGGAAGTCCTTGGCCTGGCCGCCCTTGTCCTCGGGCACGAAGGCGCGGCCGGTGTACCAGCTTCCCATCGGCAGCATGAGGGCGCCCGGCTTCGTATAGAAATAGTAGTGCGACTCGCCGAGCTTGAGCGTCATGAAGTTCTTGGGGTAGGCGCCGGCATCCACCCGCTCCTTGGTCCATTTGAAGACCTCGACCACCCGCGGATCCTCGAAGGAAAGCTTGCCGGTCCACAGCTTGCGATAGTCGTCCTTGCCGAGCTTCCGCAAGAGCGCCTCGCCGATGACGTAGGCGCCGGGGAAGGGGCGGTCGCCCACACCCTGGGCGATCGGGGTCATGCCCTCGGCCTTCGCCTTCTTCACCAGATCGAGGAACTGCGCCTGGGTCAGCTGGCCATTCGCCGGCAGGCTCACGCCGAGCTTCTTCAAGAGATCCTTGTTGTAATAGATCTCGTTGGTATAGGCCTCCTGCGGCAAGCCATAGGTCTTGCCGTTATGGGTCCAGACTTGGCGCGCCCAGTCTTGGATCCGGGTCCAATCGACGAGATCGTCGAGGGGGGCGAGATAGCCGGCTTGCACGTATTCGACCCAATCCGGCTCGACATAGAGCACGTCCGGTCCTTGCCCTGCCGGCAGCGCGGTCTTGAGCGCCGCCAGGAGCGGGTTCTTCTCGTACCAGGTGATCTTCACATGCGCGCCGGGATGCGACTTCTCCAGGTTCTTCGCGGCCAATTCGCGGAAGGCGACCTTCGCATCCTCGTCGGCCTCGTGGCTCCACACCGTCAATGTCACGTCTTCGGCCAAGGCAATTTTGGGCGAGATGCCGAGACCCGCCGCCGCCGTCAGCACCGCACCGGCGATGCAGCTCCGCATGAGGTCGGTTGCCATGGTTTGCTCCCTGTTCTGCCGAGGGTTCACAGACTAGGTCCCGGTCTTGGCGGGCACTAATTGGAAACATGCGAGCGCATTGATAGGAGTTTCCTATTGGCGCGCCGATCCGCGCTCCGATTGCCAAGCTTCCGCCCATCGCCGATAGTTCGCCCATGACATTGGATAATCAGCAAACGGTTCAGGATCAGCATGCGCGGCCGAACCGGTTCGAGATCGATTTGGGTGCCATCGCCGGGTTCAGCCGCAACATCAGAAAGCTCGTGGGTCCCGACACCACGATCTTCGCCACGCTGAAGTGCAATGCCTATGGCTTCGGCCTGCTGCCGGTCGCGCGCACGGTCTTGAGCGCCGGCCTCGATGCGCTCGCCATGGTCGACCGCGCCAATGCGATCGAGCTCCGCCAAGCCGGCGTTGTCCAGCCGATCCTCGTCTATCCCGGCTCCATCGCCACCGCCGAGGCGGTCGCTGCCGTGGAAGCCCATGATCTCATCCCGACCTTGGTTGATCTCGAATCCGCGGCGATCTATTCCCGCTTCGCCACGCGCCCGCTCAAGGTCGCGGTCAAGGTCGATATCGGCCAGGAGCGGCTGGGATTCCCGGCCGAAGCGGCAGCGGAGGCGATTGCCGCCATCGGCCGCATGCAGCGGCTCCAGGTCCACATCGTGAACGCGCATCCGAACGTGCCGACGCCGCCCTCGATGGACTATCTCGAATGGCAGCTCGGCCGCTTTGAAGCGATCATGCGCCAGCTGGACAAGCGCGGCATCACGGTGCCGATCCGCATGATCGCCAGCTCGAAGATCCTCGCCATGGCGCCGCGCCTGCATTTGAGCGGCGTCGATCCCGGGCAGATGCTGTTCGGGCCGTTCAAGCAAGCGGGCGACGTGCCTTGGCCGACCCAGCGCCAAGCCTTCCGGTCGCTATCCAGCCGCCTCATCCATGTGCGCGCCATCGAGCGCAGCCAGTACCTTAAGGAAGCGCCGTTCCCGATCAAAAGCGGCATGCGCATCGGGGTCATTCCCATCGGTTCGGCCGATGGTGCCGCTGAGCTGCATGCGGGCGAGGCGCTGGTGCGCGGCAAGCGCGTGCCGGTGATCGGCGCCTCGCTCGAGCACACCCGCCTCGATCTCAGCGCCGTCAGCAATGCGGCGCTGGGCGACGAGGTGGTGCTGATCGGCGAGCAGAACGGCGAGGCGATCACCCCCGAAGTCGCCGTCGCCTTTCAGCAGCACGCCCGCGTTGCCGATCTTGCCATGGCGGTCAGGCCGAGTATTCCCAGGCGCTACATCGGACCCGACTGAGACCGGTTAGCGCTTCGCTCTCTTGCCGTAGCGCGTCTCCAGCTCGCTGGCTGCCTTCGCTTCCGGCAGGAGCTTGGTGCCGGCGAGCCAGAGCTCGCGCTGGCGGCCGCTCTGGCTCCTGACACGCCGGACCGCCTCGCCATGGCTTCCCGTGCCGCTGGCGAGTGCCACGCGGCCGCGATCGCGCCCGGTGACCTCGATCTCGCTCGCATCCTTGAAGGCATCGGGGAAACCCTCAGGCAGTCCGGGATTGACCACCACCACGCGCTCGCCGACCGGTAGCAGATCGAAGGTGCCCCACAGGCTCCACCAGCGGCCGGTCCAGCCTACGAGCCGCCTCGCGGGCGCGCCGTGCTTGGCGAAATGCCTGAGGATGTGGACGATGCCGTCCTGCCAGGGATGCGCGCGGCCATCGGCGGCATTGGTCAAGACCGAGACCGTCAGATCCTGCTCGGGGATCGTGCTGGTGCGGGTGATGTAGCCTTGGAAGCCGCCGGCATGGCCGAACCAATCCCATTCGCCGGTGGTGCCGCTGATGATGCCGAGCCCGTAATAGCGCTCGAGGGCCGAATGCGGCAGGCGCCATTGCCGGCGGATCATCTCGCGCCGGCTCGCGGGCGAGAGCACGCTCGCCTTGGCCCGGGGCGAGAGCTGGTTGAAGAAGCGGGCGAGATCGGAAGCCGTGCTGATGAAGCCGGTCGCCGCCGCCAGCGCATGGGTCGAGTTGGTGCCGGGGATGGTAACGCGGCGGCCGAGGGGCAGTTTGGTCGAATGGCCGCGGGCGAACGGCGTACCCCGGGCAATGGGCACGTCCGGCTGGGTCTCCTGGAGGCCGACCGCATCGACGATCTCGCGCTTGATCCAGGAATTATAGGACTCGCCGGTGACCGCCTCGATGACGAAGCCGGCCAGCCCATAGGCGTGGTTCGAATATTTGAAGCGCGTGTTCGGCTCCAGGATCGGCGCCACGGCGAGATCGGCGCGGAGCTCGGTGGCGTTCCGAAACGGCCGCCGGTCGGTCCACTGGCCCGCATCGGTGCCGTCGCGGATGATGCCGGCGCTGTGGGAGAGGAGCTGCGCCACGGTGGCCTTGGCCACCGCGGGATGCAGATTGCGGACATGGAGGCCTGCCGGATCGTCGAGCTTGAGCTTGCCCTGCTCGCGCAGCTTCATGATGCCGGTCGCGGTGAAGCTCTTGGAATGCGAGGCGACGCGGTAGCGGTGGCGCGGCGTCAGCGCGATGTCGCGCGCCTGGTCGGCGTGGCCATAGGCTTGTTCCAGAACGATCCGGCCCCGATACGCGACGGCGATGACGCAGCCCGGCTGCTCCGAGAGACGCATCTGGAACTCGATCCAATCGGGAATGTAGTCGAGGGCGGCGGCGAGCCATCGGTCCATGGGACGTGCTCCTGGTCGGCTGCGGGTGAGGGGGGTGGATCGGCTGGGTGTCTTCGTTCGGACGAGCATAGCGGCAGCCCGGCCAGGAGGACAAATTCGAGGGGCCCGGACCCCGCAGAGCGAATATGGACGCAACAATCGGAGCGCAGCCTTCGGCCGCGGTCTCTAGATCTGAGCCGGTTGCTTCTCTCGAAAGGGTCAGATCCCGTGCATGCCCCCACTTCGCCACCCCTGCCGCCCGCCTTCATTCGCCTCGCATGGTCCAATCTTGCCGCGCAATCGGCCGAACAGATCGGCCTTGCCGCCGCACCCCTCGTGGCCGTGCTGGCGCTGGGTGCGGGCGCCGGCGAGACCGGTCTCCTGCAGGCGGCGCAGACGCTGCCGTTTCTGCTTCTATCCCTGCCGGCTGGCATGCTCGCCGACCGCAGCTCGCGCCGGCGGTTGATGGCGGCGGCCGAAATCCTGCGTGCCTTGTCGCTGCTCGCGATCCTTGCCCTAGCGGCCCTCGGCCTCTTGAGCCTGCCGCTCCTGGCGCTTTTGGGCTTCGTTGGTGCCACGGGGACGGTCGCTTATAGCGTGGCCGCACCCTCTCTCGTGCCGGCGCTGGTACCCCGCGCCGCACTGGTCCGTGCCAATGGCCGGATCGAGCTCGCCCGCACGGCGGCGTTCGCGGCCGGGCCGGCGCTCGCCGGCACGCTGGTCGCCTGGACCGGGGCGGCACCTTCCTTCGCCTTTGCCGCAGGGCTATCGCTTGCCGCCGGGCTGCTGTTCGTGAGCCTGCCCGAGCCGCCCCGGCCGGCACCGGCGCCGCGGCACGTGCTGGATGAGATCAAGGAGGGCGGCGGCTTCGTTCTCGGCCATTCCTTGCTGCTGCCGATCTTCCTGACTCAGCTCGTCTTCAACACGGCATTTTTCGTGCTGCAAGCCGTCTACGTCCCCTATGCCGTTCATCGCCTCGGCTTGTCCGCCGCCGCCGTCGGCGCGACACTCTCCGTCTACGGAATCGGCATGGTCGCGGGCGCGCTAATGGCGCCCAGGATCAACGCCGCACTGCCCTTCGGACTGGTAATCGTCATCGGTCCCGTGGTCGGACTCGCTGCCTCGATCGTAATGGCGCTCACCATCTGGTTCCCTTCGGCCGTCTTGGCGGCGATCAGCTTCTTCCTCATCGGCATCGGTCCGATCATCTGGGTCATCAGCACGACCACGCTCCGCCAGAGTGTGACACCGCCGGGTCTCTTGGGCCGCGTCTCCGCCATCTTCATGATGGCAACCGGCGCCCGGCCCTTGGGTGCCGCCATCGGCGCGCTCGTCGGCAGCCTCTACGGCATGGAGACCTGCCTCATCGTTGCCACCGCCGGCTTCTTGCTCCAGGCGGTGGTGATCCTAACCTCGCCCGTCCTCCGCCTGGCGCGACAGCCGGATGCCGAGGCCGATGGCAGAGTGAAATCCTCACCTGCGTTGATGGGGGCGACCCCGGCCGATTGACGAGGTTCCGGGCCTCGCATACTTTCATCTCCATGAATCGATTCTTCCGCATCGCTCGGGCCCAATCGCAACGTCGTGCAAACGGCGGCGGCCCCGGCGCGTGCGGAACGGCGAGGGGCTTCGGCGCAAAGACGAGCCCTTTGAGAGCGCTCGTCTAGCTCGAGGCCTCGACCCACCTGGCAACGAAAGGCCCCGCCGATCACCCTCGGCGGGGCCTTTCGTTTTTGCCGCTCGCATCGTTCAACGCAAGGGGACAGAAATGATCGACATCGAGCTCTATCTTGCCTTCGTGCTCGCTACCAGCATCCTCATGCTCATTCCCGGCCCGAACGTGGCCCTCATCATCGCCAACAGCGTCGCTTACGGCGCGCGCTACGGCTTCTTGACCGTGGCCGGCACCAGCTCGGCCATGGTCGTGCAGCTTGGCCTGACCGCGCTCGGCATGTCGGCGGCGCTGGGCACGCTCGCCGATTGGTTCGAGTGGATCCGCTGGCTCGGCGTCCTTTACCTCGTCTATGTCGGCCTGCAGCAGTGGCGGGCGCCGGCGACCGATCTCACCCAGACGCGGCCGCAGCCGAAATCCTTCCGCGCGATCTATGCCCGCGGGCTCCTGGTCTCGCTCACCAACCCGAAGACCTTGCTGTTCTACGGTGCCTTCTTCCCGCAATTCGTGGTGGTGAACGACACCATGGCAGCCCAGATCGTCCTCCTCTCGGCCACCTTTCTCTTCCTGGCGGTGTTCTGGGATTTCGGCTGGGCGGCGCTGGCAGGGCGGGTGCGGCACCTGTTGGCCAGAAGCGGGCGGCTCAGGAACCGCATCTCCGGCGGGCTTCTGATCGGCGCCGGCATCGGCTTGGCTTTGGCGCGCCGATCCTGATTTGAGCGTTTGGGTCGGAGCCTGCCTTCTTGCTAAGCTTGAAGGCGGGCCGGCGGCCCTGATCGTCTCTGAACGTCCTTCGGCGGCGGGAGAATGCTGATGCAGATCTCAAGGCGCGATCTCTTGGCCGGCAGCGGCTCGCTCGTCGTGACCCTCGCTTTCGCCCGACATGTCGAGGCGGCGAATGCGCCGGCGGACGCCATCGGCAAGACGCTGGATCCGGCCAGGGTCGACGGCTTCCTTGCCATCGGCCGGGACGGATCAATCACCATC
This sequence comes from Pseudomonadota bacterium, assembly GCA_016195085.1. Classification (NCBI taxonomy): domain Bacteria; kingdom Pseudomonadati; phylum Pseudomonadota; species Pseudomonadota bacterium. The sequence goes on from JACQAG010000048.1 coordinate 89,417, forward strand.
TACAGCGGCAAAGTCGATCTCGGCACCGGCTCCAGGGCGGCCTACCGCCAGATGGTGGCCGAGGAGCTGGACGTCGCACCCGAGCCGATCGAGCTCATCGATGGCGACACGGCACTCACTCCTGACCAGGGCGGGACCGGCGGTAGCACCGGCATATCCCAGGGCGGCGTCCAGCTTCGGCAGGCCGCAGCGACGGCGCGGGCGGCACTGCTGGCCCTCGCTGCAGAGCGCCTCAAGACGCCGGTGGAGAGCCTGGTGGTCGTCGACGGCAAGGTCGGCGCTCGTGACGGCGGCGAGACCTTATCTTACGGGGCGCTCCTCGAAGGCCGCAGTTTGGAGCTCAAGGTCGATCCCAAGGCGCCGCTCAAGGATCCGCGCCTATACAAGACCGTCGGCACGCCGATGCGCCGGCCCGATCTGCCGGCGAAGCTGACCGGGCGCCATACCTATCTGCAAGATCTCAAGCTTCCGGGGATGCTGCATGCGCGCGTCCTCCGGCCGCCCGCGATCGGTGCCAGCCTCATCGACTTCGATCCGGACTCGGTCAAGCACATCGCGGGTATGGTCACGGTTCTGCGCATCAAGGACTTCCTCGCCGTGGTCGCGGAAACGGAATGGGCCTCGGTCAGGGCGCTCCGCGAGCTGAAAGCGCGCTGGTCAGATTGGCAGGGACTACCCGAGCAGCGCGATCTCTACGCCCATGTGCGCGGCTCCGAGATCGAGCGCGTCGATGACGTGGCGAAGCAGGGCGACGTCGCGGCCGCGCTCGCATCGGCGGAGCGGGTGATCGCCGCCAGCTACCGCTGGCCGATCCAGAGCCACGCCTCGATGGGACCGTCCTGCGGCGTGGCCGACGTCAGGGACGACGGGGCGACGGTCTGGAGCGCCTCGCAAAGCACCCACCGCTATCGCGCCGCCTTCGCGCGGTTTCTGGGATTGCCGCAAGAGCGGGTGCGTCTGATTTTTCTCGATGGCGCCGGCTCCTACGGCACCAACGGCCATGACGATGCCGCGGCCGATGCAGCCCTCATCTCCCAGGCCTTGAAGCGCCCGGTTCGGGTGCAGTGGATGCGCGAGGACGAGCATGGCTGGGATCCGAAGGGCCCGCCGCATCTGCTCGAGCTCAAGGCCGGGATCGACAAGAGGGGACGGGTGGTGGCCTGGCAGGCCGATGCCTGGCTGCCGGCGGCCACCCGCGGCTTGCCGAATGTGCCTCTCATCGGGCCGATTGCCGCGGGGCGCGAGCAGCCCGTCGGCCTTTCCACTGGAATGATCGGGCAGAACATCAATCCGCCTTATGCGGTTGCCCATCAGGCGGTGCGCGTGCACTGGCTGAAGACGACGCCGCTCAGGCCGTCCAACATCCGGGCACCCGGCAAGATCGCCAATAGCTTCGCGGTGGAATCGCTCTATGACGAGCTCGCGACCGCCGCCGGCGCCGACCCGCTCGCCTTTCGCCTGGCCCAGCTCGAAGACAAGCGCGGCCGCGAGGTGCTGGAGCTGGCCGCCAATCGCTTCGGCTGGCGGCCCAAATCCGGGCGCGCGCCATCCGCGGGCGGGCCGGCGATCGGCGCCCCTACGCTCGGCTGGGGCATCGCTTATGTGCATTACAAGCTGAATGAGACCTATGTGGCGCTGGCCGTCGAGGTGGCGGTCGAGCCCTCGACCGGCGCGATCAAGGTCACCCGCGCGGTCTGCGCCCAGGATTGCGGACTCATGATCAACCCCGACACCGTCCGCGCGCGGGTCGAGGGCGGCATCATCCAGACCTTGAGCCGCACGCTCAAGGAGGAGGTCACCTTCGATCGCTCGCGGGTTACCAGCATCGATTGGGCGACATACCCGATCCTCACCTTCCCGGAAGTGCCGGTCATCGAGTGCGAGCTGATCCAGCGCCTCCAGGAAAAACCCATGGGAGTCGGCGAGGCGCCGGCGACGCCGGTGCCCGCCGCCGTCGCCAATGCCGTCTTCGATGCCGTCGGCGTGCGCCTGCGGGAGGTGCCGTTCACTCCAGAGCGCGTCAAGGCGGCTCTGCAAGCGAAAGGAGCCTGAGCCATGGCGAGCAAGATTTCGCTCGAGGTCAACGGTGCTGCCGTCGAGATCGCAGTCGACGATCCGGCGATGCCGCTGTTGTATGCCTTGCGCAACGACCTCGCCTTGAAGGGCCCGCGCTTCGGCTGCGGCCTCGGCCAATGCGGGGCCTGCACCGTCATCATCGACGGCGAGGCGGTGCGATCCTGCGTGACCACGCTCGAAGCGGCGGCGGGCCGCAAGGTCACCACCTTGGAAGGGCTCGGCAGCCCGGAGCGCCCGCATCCGATCCAAGCCGCTTTCATCGAGCACCAGGCGGCGCAATGCGGCTATTGCTCGAACGGCATGATCATGCAGGCGAAGGCGTTCCTCGACCGCAACAAGCGCCCGAGCGACGGCGAGATCCGCCAGGCGCTTGCCGACAATCTCTGCCGCTGCGGGACCCATATCCGCGTGCTGGCAGCGATCAAGCTCGCCGCCGAGCGGATCCAACGCGGCTAGTATCCTGATTGAGAGTTCGTCAGTGCATGATGAAGTTTTGGACTGCCGCCCTGCGTCCTTCGACGAGCTCAGGATGAGGCTATTCTTTCTTCCACGCCGGTCTTTCTGCCACGCACAATTCCCCTCATCCTGAGCCTGTCGAAGGACGCACGATCGACATGCAGGTGCGGATTTATCTGACGGACGTCTCGATCAGGACACGAGGATAATGTCGGTTTCCTCCGCTCCTGGGGCGGCCGATCTGAAGAGCTGGATCGGCCGGCGCGCTGAGGTCGAGGACATCGCCGCGGCATGGCCGGCCGCCGCCCTCTCGGCCACGCTCGACCGCGAGGATGCCCCGCCCGCGACGGGTGAGGCGCTGCCGCCGGGCTGGCATTGGCTCTATTTCCTGGAAGCGGTGCGGTCGAGCCGGCTTGGCGAGGATGGCCATGCCGAGCGCGGCGGCTTCTTGCCGCCGGTGGAGCTGCCGCGGCGCATGTGGGCCGGGGGACGGCTCATCTTTCACCGGCCGCTCTGCGTGGGCGAGGCGATCCGGCAAGAGTCCGAGATCCTCGCCATCGAAGAGAAAGAAGGGCGGAGCGGCAAGCTGGTGTTCGTCACCGTTCGCCATGTCGTCACCTCCGAGGGCGCGCTCGCGGTCGAGGAGGAGCACGACATCGTCTATCGCGGGGCGCCCGGCACGGCCGAGCGGGCGAAGCGATCGGAGCCGGCGCCGCCCGAGGCGGCCTGGCAGCGCCGGGTCGTGCCGGATGCGGTCATGCTCTTCCGCTTCTCTTCGCTCACCTTCAACGCTCACCGCATCCACTACGACCATCCCTATGTGACCCAGGTGGAAGGTTATCCCGGCCTCGTCGTGCACGGGCCGCTGCAGGCGATTCTGCTGCTCGATCTCTGTCGGCGGCTGGCGCCTCGGCCGGTCAGAAATTTTGCCTTTCGTGCTCTGGCCCCGGTGTTCGCCGGCGAGACCCTGACACTCCAGGGAAAACCGGCCGAAGACGGCGCTTCGGCAGCGCTTTGGGTGGCCGGGGAAGATGGCCGCCAAGCGATGACGGCGGAGGCCAGGTTCTAGAACAAACCAGCGCAAATACACGCCGACGCCCCCACCCCGGCCCTCCCCCGCGTTCGCGGGGGAGGGAGCTCAAGGGCGCTTCGGTTGCTCCCTCCCCCGCTGGAGGCGGGGGAGGGCCGGGGTGGGGGCCTCACTGGGTCCGCAATACGTGCCTGTGGATTCGTTTCAGCACATGGCCGCGGCCGCTTGAACGATGCAGGCGGGCGTGCCTAGATGCCGGCCGACATGATCGACGCCAGCCACGGGGAATCGCGCGGAGCGAAGAGCGGTCTCATTCCGCCCGATCCGATGTCGGATGCTTGCGCCCGATTCTTTCGCAGCCACGTGGAGCTCTGGCGCTTCATCGGCTTCGTCTCCGATTTGGCGCTCAGGGTCGACGACATGGCCCGCATCGCCGCCGACGCCTTGCCCCCCGGCGTTTCCGGCCGGCCGGCGGGCGGCGCTAATTCGGCGCCTGAAGGCGCCATGGCGCGGGGGCTCCGAGCGCAGCGCCACGTGTTCCTGCACATGGTGCTGGCGCGCGCGGTCGATAACTATCTCGTCTACCTGGCCGAGCTCATGTCGGCCTTGTTCGTCAACAGCCCCCAGGCGCTGGCGGCGGCCGAGCAGGTCACGCTCGCCACCGTGCTCGAGCACGACACCATCGAGGAGCTGGTGGAGGACTTGGCCCAGGAGCGGGTGGGCGAGCTCGGGCGGCAGGGGGTGGACGCGCTCGAACGCTATCTCGCCGACCGCTTCGGCTTTCAGCTGTTTCTCGCCGATGGCGAGCTCGACCGCGCGATCAGGCTGACCGAGACCCGTCGCCTGATCGTGCATCACCGGGGCTGCGTCACCAGGCGCTTCCTCAATCGCCTGCCCAACCAGCTCTACAAGCTGGGCCAGCCGCTCGAGCTCGCGATCGATCAGGTGTTCGAGGATTGCAGCTTCCTCGCCGCCTCGGTCGCCGACATCGATGTCAGGGCCGCCGATCAGTTCGATCTGTCGCGGCCGATCACCGGAACTCTGCCCATCGGCTGATGCTTGGCCGATATTGACCCCGGGCCGAAATTAACCAATCCGTGTTGCGACGCAGCAACACTGGGCCGACCGAAAGGCCCCTCGAATAGCCTAGCGGCATTGAATCAAAGGCAAAATATTCGATGTTTGACTTTGCTGCGCCGCGGTATTATCTCTGATCTTGCGGCAAGCGGGTGCCCTTCGGGGTCCGGTTGCCGTGGCCCTTCTTGGGCGTTTCCTCCCTAAACTCGGGCCGTGGTTCGCCACGGCCCGTTTTTTTTCGTGGGGGCCGCCTTTTTTGGGTGTGCAGGGGCTCAGCGATCGGCGAGCTGGCGGATGGTGAGCCGGCCCAACTCTTTCAGAACCTCGCGCATGTCGCGGGCGAGCGTCGGCAGATAGGCTGTCCGCTCGAGCGCGCGCTCGTCCATATAAAGCGCGCGGTTGATCTCGATCTGGAGAGCGTGCAACCCGTCCTGCGGGCGTCCGTAGTGCCGGGTGGTGTAGCCGCCGGCATAGGGCGCGTTGCGGACCACGCGGTAGCCCTTGGCGCGGAGCCGCGTCTCCACCGTCTCGACCACCACGGGCGCGCAGGCCGAGCCGAAGCAATCGCCCAAGACGAAGTCGGCGGTGGCGCGACCGCCATCGGTATCCGCGGGTCCGCCGGCCGAGGGGCCGGTGGCGGACGGCATGGAATGGCAATCCAAGAGGATCGAGCAGCCGAAGCGCATCGTGGTCGCCTCGACGAGACCGCTCAGGGCCGCGTGATAGGGCCGGTAGCATGCTTCGATGCGGGCCAAGGCATCGCCCACCCGGAGCTTGCGGGCATAGATGTCGTCGCCGCCCGCCACCACGCGGGCGATGGTGCCGAGCCCGGCGGCGACACGGGGAGACCGGGTGTTGGCATAGGCCGGGAGTTCGTCCTCGAACATGAGCGGATCCAGCTCATAGGGCTCCCGGTTGGCATCGACATAGACCCGGGGGAAGAGGGCGCAGAGCAGGGGCGCGCCCAAGCCCGGGGCAGCGGCGAAGATCTCGTCGACGAAGCTGTCTTCCGAGCGTCGGAGCGCCTGGCGGTCAAGCGCGCAATGGGAGAGAAAGCCCGGCGGATACTCGCGCCCGCTATGGGGCGAGGCGCAAACGAGCGGCAGGGTTTGCTCCAGCGGCGCCGAAAGCACGAAGGGCGGGAAGGCGTTGCCGGGGCCTGGCGGGATCGAATCCATCGATTCGGATTTAGATGAATCGGCCGAATCTGTCACCTGCGTCTTGGCCTAGGCCTGGATTCCCGAGGGATTCCGGGCCTAGGAGGGTGTGCTTCGGACCCAACCGCCAATTGCCAAGGACGCGTCTTTGGTGCTAAGGGTCGCCGCCGTTCGCGGCAAGACCCCTTGTGGTACGGGCGCGTAGCTCAGCGGGAGAGCACTACGTTGACATCGTAGGGGTCACAGGTTCAATCCCTGTCGCGCCCACCATTTCCCTACCTCTGGCACGCGGAAGCCTTATTCGATCCGCTGCATCATCCGCCCGAAGCGGATCATCGCCGGCCATTCCCAGGGGCGCCAGAAGGATGCACGCTCGTCGATCGAGGCATAGACGATCATGACCGGGCCGATGAGGTTCTCCGCCGGCACATAGCCGACCCCGCCCGCGTCCTCGGCATAGCGGCTGTCGAGGGAGTCGTCGCGGTTGTCGCCCATCATGAAATACTGCCCGTCGGGCACCACGAAGCGGCCGCTGGCGCTTCCATGGGCGCGCTCCAAAATGCGGAGGATGCGGTGGCGCGGGCCTTGCGGCAGCGTCTCCCAATATTCGCGCCCATGGAGCGGAGCGCCGGGGCCCGCCAATGCGAGATCGCGGATCGGCTCCAATTGCGCCGGCTCGCCATTGATCGAGAGGCTGCCGTCCCCGGCCACCTCGATCCGGTCGCCGGGTAGGCCGATCAGCCGCTTCACGTAAACTTGGGCGGTGTCCCGCGGCAGGCGAAAGACCACCACGTCGCCCCGCTCGGGCGGCCGAGCCAGGATCCGGCCGCGAAAGAGATCGAGGTCCACCGGCAAGGAGAAGCGGCTATAGCCATAGGCGACTTTGGAGACCATGAGCTGATCGCCTACGAGCAGGGTCGGTACCATGGACGGCGTGGGCACGAAATAGGTCTCCGCCACTGCCGTGCGCACCAAGAGCGCAACCGCCAGGCTCAACAGGATCGGAATGATCTCGGCTCTCGCCCTCACGCGAAACCAACCGAAGAAACGCCGCATATGCCAGGCTCCTTTGTCTCAAGCCTCACCTCTCGCTCGCCGCCGACCCGCCGCAAGCACGCATGACGCTACCGCCCGGGCCCACTCTCTTGCAACCAATCCCCCGCCATCGGTCCCGCCCCGCCATGCCAGCGATAGGGGTTGGCCCGCCCGCTTCTTCTGGGCTAGCGTATTCGGCGATTTCCGATCGTGCACGGGCGTCCTTGCGGCTCTGCGAGCAGGTGCGCGGGGCCTCCCGGCAAAACCAATTTGAGGAGGTAGCGTCATGACCAGCAAGCCCAGATCTGGCAAGGGAGTCGACCGTCGAACCGCCTTGAAGCTCGCCGCCGGCGCCGGGTTGGCGAGTGCTGGCGGGTTCGGCTTTGCGCGTCCGGCCAAGGCCGCCGACGTCACCCTCAATGTGTGGACGGGATATCCCGAGCTGGTGCCCTACTACAAGGCGGTCGCCGACGAGTACGCAAAGACCCATGCCGGCTTCAAGATCAACCTGCTCTCCACCTCCTTGCGCGAGCATGAGCAGAAATTGTCGGCGGCGATGCCGACCGGCACCGGCCCCGACATCTTCGACGTCGGCGCCAACATCTCGATCAAGTTCGCCGGCGCCAACCTGCTGAAGCCGAACTCGGCCGAGATCGACCAGTACATGAAGGCGAACTGGAGCAAGTATACGATCGACTTCCTGTCGTTCAAGGGCAAGACCTACGGCATCCCGCTGCTCGAGGGCCGCGCCGCCATGTACTGGAACAAGGCGATGTTCAAGGAGGCAGGCGTCAACGGTCCGCCGACCACCTTCGGCGAGCTCATCGAGGCGGCGCAGAAGATCGTCAAGATCGACTCCACCGGCAAGATGACCCGGAGCGGCATCAGCATGCGGCTGTCCGGTCAGGGCAGCGGCATCACCGAGAAGTTCCGCTTCGTGCTCGAGCCCGCCGGCGGCAAGTTCATCGAGGAGACCAAGAGCGGCAAGTGGCATAACGGCTACGACAACGAGGCCGGCCGCAACGCCCTCCAGCTCTATGTCGACATCGTGCAGAAGCTCAAGGTCGACGACCCGAAGGTCCCGCACGATGCCGACGCCTTCGCCAACGGCACAACGGCCATGCTGTTCCGCGAGGCCTGGGTCATCGGCGAGATCCAGAAGAAGAGCCCCACTCTCGACTTCGGCGTGGCGCCGATCCCGCGCTGGGACGCGAAGAGCCCGTACAAGATGCTGGTGCAGCCCTGGGCCGTCTATGTCAGCGGCAAGAGCAAGAACGAGGCGGCATCCTGGGACTTCCTCAAATTCCTCTCGCAGCCGAACAATGCGCGGCTGATCACCGAGATGACCGGATGGGGCTGCAACCGCCAGGGTGTGGATTGGACGCCCTTGCTGAAGAAGACCCCGCAGTTCGAGGTCTTCGTGCAGCCGCCGAAGGACGTCCAGACCTTCTCCGATCCGGTCATTGCCGTCTTCGACGAGCTCGAGAGCCGGGCCGCCGACAAGCTCCCCGGGCTCTACGTCGATTCGAGCCTCAACGGCAATCCGGCAAAGGTCGCCGAGGCGATCAAGGCGCTGGCGGCGCAGACGGACAGCATCCTCAAGACGGCCGGCATCTACGGCACGAGTTGAGACAGCGGACCTGATCATCGTCCCACGCTGACCCTCACCCGCCTCGCTGACGCTCGGCACCCTCTCCCGCAATGCGGGAGAGGGGGGACCCGCGTCTTCGCGGGTGGGTGAGGGTCGGTGTCCGCACCGATGCAAGACGCTCCCAACAGCATAGCCATCGCCGAAGGCCGCCAGCGCGACCTGCACGCGCGCTTGCGCCGGGCCTATCTGGCTTGGGTGGACATGTATGTGTCCCGCGGCCAATGGCGGGTGATGACGTTCTGCTATCTGGCGCTGCTGCCGGTGCTGGTGCTGTTCGGCTATGTGCGCGTGCTGCCGACCATCAACGCCTTCATCCTCAGCGTCTACAAATGGGAGCTGATCGACCCGATCCGGCCGTTCGTCGGCCTCGACAACTATTGGGGATTGCTGGAGGACGAGAACTTCCTGCTCGCCCTCAAGAACACCTTGATCTTCTCGCCTTCGGTGGTGGTCGCCAGCACGTTGCTGTCGCTGCCGCTGGCACTTTTCCTGGCGCGCAAGGGCAAGCTCTCGGTCGTCTACCAGACGATCTACTTCCTCCCCGTGATCACGCCCCTTGTGCCGGTCTCGATCGCCTGGAAATGGATCTACGATTACAACTACGGCCTCCTCAACTACGGGCTGTCGCTGGTGGGGCTGCCGGCGGTCGCCTGGCTCACCGACGCGGACATCGCCCTCTGGGCCCTCGTCATCATGAGCGTCTGGAAGCACCTCGGCCAAAATCTCGTGTTCTTCCTCGTCGGCATCCGCAACATCCCCTCGGTCTATCTCGAGGCGGCGATGATCGACGGCGCCGATGCCTGGCAGCAGTTCCGCTACATAACGCTGCCCTTGTTGCGGCCGATCCTGCTCTTCGTGGTGGTGACCTCGACCATCAATGCCTTCACAGTCTTCACCCAGGTCTATGTGATGACGCTCGGATCGCAGGCGGCACCCGGGCAGGCGGTGCGGGTGATCGCGCTCGACATCTACTACAACGCCTTCCAATACCTGCACATGGGCTACGCCTCGGCGGAGTCGGTGCTGCTGTTCATCATGGTCCTGGCGTTCACCATCATCCAGTTCCGCCTCGCCCGCAGCCAAAAGGAGGGGTTGGATGGTTAGACCAGAAGATGATTCCGGGCCGGTCACGCGGCCAACGTCGCTCGGGCGCTTGCTGAATGGGATCGGTCACATCATCTTGGCCGTCGGTGCCATCTTCATGGTGCTGCCGATCCTGTGGATGGTGTCGACCTCGTTCAAGCCGCCGACCGAGGTGTCGCTCTGGCCGCCGGAGCTCATTCCTAGCCAGCCCACCTGGGACAACTACACCGGCATCTTCGACGATGCGCCGTTCCATGTGTATTTTCTGAACAGTGTCGGCTACTCGCTCGTGGCGACGATCAGCGTGATGGTGACCTCGCTGCTCGCCGGTGCCATCTTCGGCAAGTACAACTTTCCCGGTCGCGTCTTCCTCTTCATGGTGATCATCGCGACCGCGATCGTGCCATTCGAGGCCTACATCATCCCGCTCTACATCCAGATCATCGATCTGGATTGGGTCAATACGCCCCAGGGCATCGTGCTCCCGACCCTGTTCCTCAGCTTCGGGGTGTTTCTCCTGCGCCAGCACGTCTCTTCGGCCATACCGACCGAGCTCCTGGAAGCCGGCCGCGTCGACGGGGCTTCGGAATGGTGGATCTTGCGGAGGGTGATCACGCCCTTGTCGGCGCCGGCCTTGAGCGCCATCGGCATCTTCGCTTTCATCCAGGCCTGGGGCGCGTTCTTTTGGCCGCTGATCGTGGCGAACGATCAGGATTTGTTCAACATGGAGCTTGGCCTGCAGATCTTCCAATTCCGCTTCAGCGCCGACTACGGCAAGCTGATGGCGGGTTCGGTCATCTCCACCCTACCGATGCTGATCGCCTTCCTCGTCCTCCGCCGGCGCATCATCGAGAGCGTGGCTCTCTCCGGCCTCAAGGGCTAGGCGCGCATGTCCGGCAAGGGAGCCGGCATGACGAGCATCGGCGCCGCAACGCGTTCCTACGAAGCCTGGCTCCGCCGCGAGCTCAAGGTGCGCGAAGCCGATCTCGCGCTCAAGCATCGCTTGATGGCATCGGGGGTGCTGCCGTTCCTCCGCGGCACGTTCTACCGCTGGGTCTCGCTTTGGCATGAGCGCTGCCCCGAGCTCACTGACGCACCCAGCGTGCTCGCCGTCGGCGATCTCCATATCGAGAATTTCGGCACCTGGCGCGACGCCGAGGGGCGGCTCGTCTGGGGCATCAACGACGTGGATGAGGCCGCGTCCATGCCCTACACCATCGATCTCGTGCGTCTGGCGACGAGCGCGGTGCTTGCCGCCAAGGATCGGCATTTGACCATGTCGGCGAAGGCCCTGTGCAAGGCCATTCTCAAGGGCTACCGGACGTCGCTCGCGAGCGGCGGCCGCGCCTTCGTGCTCGAGGAGGGCCAACCAGCGCTTCGCGCCATCGCCCTCTCGGCCGAGCGCGAGCCGGACCGGTATTGGCAACACCTGGCGAGCCTCCGCCCGGTGGCGGCCCCGGCGACGGTGCGCGACCTCATTGCCGCGCAGCTTCCGGGTCCGCTCGCCCTGTTCAGGACCGTCCGTCGCGTCGCCGGCATCGGCAGTCTCGGCCGGCCGCGCTATGTCGGGATCGGCCTCTGGCATGGTGCCTATGTGGCGCACGAAGCGAAGGCGATGCTGCCCTCGGCCTATGACTGGGCACTCGACCGCCCGACGGCGAGGATCCGCGGCGCCGAGATTCTCGCCCGCGCCGTGCGGTGTCCCGATCCGTTCCTGACGATCGGCGACCGCTGGCAGCTGCGCCGCCTGGGGCCGCACTGCTCGCGCATCGAGCTTGCGATGCTGCCCGAGCGGCGCGACGAGCGGCATCTCCTCGAGGCCATGGGTTGGGAGACCGCAAATCTGCACCTCGGCAGCCCCAAGGCTGCCGCCCTGGCGGCGGCCGATCTGGAGCGGCGCCCGAAATTCTGGCTCTTCGAGGCAGCCAAGCGCATGGCAAAGGCGACAACGGCGGACTGGCAGGAGTGGCGCCGGCGCTAGGCAGCGGCAGCCTTGCCGCCGATGGACCGCCGGCACCGGCCGGTGCTAGCCTGTTTCCGATCCGACACAACGCCAGGGGAGCACGGCCATGACCCACCCTCTTTGCTGGTCCGCCTTGCAGAGCGCGCCGGCGCTGCTGCTTGCCGCAAGCCTGCTGGCGCCGGGCACGGCCTCAGCCCAGCCGAAGGTGCTGAAATACACGCCCCAGGCCAATGTCGGCACCATGGACCCGGTCAACAATTTGAGCTCGGTCACCCACCAGCATAGCTGGCTCATCTACGACAATCTCTTCGGCCTCGACGGCACCGGATCGCCACAGCCGCAGATGGTCGAGAGCTTCAAGCTCAGCCCCGATGGCCGGGACTACAGCCTCACCTTGCGGCCCGGCCTCAAGTTCCACGACGGCACGCCGGTGCGCGTGGCCGACGTCATTGCCTCCATCAAGCGCTGGGCGGCGAAGGATCCCGGCGGCAGACGTCTCGTCGGTCTCGGCATGGAGCTGAAGCCGGCTGATGAGCGCAGCTTCACGCTGACCCTCAAGGAGCCTTGGGGCTCGACCACGACGGTGCTGGCCCAGGGCGCCACGGCGCTCTTCATCATGCGCGAGAAGGAGGCCACGAGCGATCCCAGCACACCGGTCACCGAGTATGTCGGCTCCGGACCGTTTCGCTTCGTCAAGGACGAGTGGCAGCCCGGCAGCAAGCTCGTCTACCAGAAATTTGCCGACTACGTGCCGCGTGCGGAACCGGCCAATTCCGTCGCCGGCGGCAAGGTCGCCAAGGTCGACCGCATCGAATGGGTGATCCTGCCGGACGCCACCACCGCGGTGGCGGCCTTGAACCAGGGCGAGATCGACATCTACGAAACGCCGCCCCTGGATCTGCTGCCGGTCTTGAAGCGCAACAAGGACATCCAGATCAAGGTCATCAACCGCCAAGGTGCTCTCGGCTATTTCCGGCCGAATTTCCTCTTTCCGCCCTTCAACGACGTACGCGCGCGCCATGCTCTCCAGCTCATCGTCAACCAGGAGGACTACATGCGCGCCGCCGTCGGCAGCGACCCGGACAATTGGCGGGTCTGCTGGGCGGTCATGGTGTGCGGCACGCCGACCGCGAGCGAGGCCGGCAGCGAGCCCTACCGCAAGCCCGACCTCGCCAAGGCCAAGGCGCTCATGGCCGAGGCCGGCTACAAGGGCGAGAAGATCGTCGTCCTGCAGCCCGTCGACCAGCAGATCATCCGCGACATGGCGCAGGTGACGATCCAGCGCCTGACCGATATCGGCGTCAACGTCGAGGCGGTCGCGGTCGATTGGGCGTCGGTGCTGCAGCGGGGCAACAAGAAGGATCCGCCCGGCCAAGGCGGCTGGCACATATTCTCCAGCTGGTCGGTGGGCCAGATCATGGGCAGCGCCATCAACAACGTGCAGATCGACTCGCCCTGCGACGGCAGCGGCTATCGCGGCTGGTCCTGCGACCCGGAGATGCAGAGGCTGTTGGGGGAGTGGGCCAAGGAGGGCGATCTCGCCAAGCGCAAGGCCATCGGCGAGAAGATCCAAATCCAGGCGATGACCTTCGTGCAATACGTTCCGGTCGGCCAGTTCTTCCAGCCCTTGGCCATGCGCGCCAATATCAAGGGCATGCAGGAGAACATGATCCCGGTGTTCTGGAACGTGGAGAAATAGCCGCGCGTAGCGCCCCCACCCTAACCCTCCCCCGCCTAAAGGCGAGGGAGGGAACATGCAGCCGAGCTCCTTTCCCTCCCTCGCCTTTAGGCGGGGGAGGGTAGGGTGGGGGCATCGTCAAAGCCTCCCCTTCCGCATGCGCTGGGCCACATGCGCGCCGATCATGGCGGCGGTCAGATGCGTGTTGGCGTGGCACCAGGGTCGGCACGACCGCCGCATCGATGAGGCGGCAGTCGGCATCGACGGCCGTCGGCTCGTCGCCGGGTCGAGATTGGCATCGTTGGTGGAAACGCGCCGCCCGTCCGGCGTATTGTTGATGGCGTAAGGCGTCTCGGAGGCGTTGCCATGATCGACCCAGCCAGCGACCGCGTGCTCATCACCGGTGCTGCCGGCGCGATCGGCACCACGCTCCGCCGGGGCTTTCGCGAGCGCTACAAGCACCTCCGGCTGATGGACATCCGCCTCATTCCCGACCTCGCCGACAACGAGGCGTGGATCCAAGCCGACGTCGCCGATGCCGCCAGCCTCGAGCGGGCGCTGGAGGGGGTAGCCGGTCTCGTGCATCTCGCCGGCTCGGGCCAGCCGGAGAACTTGGATTCGCTGGTGCATGTGAACCTCATCGGACTCGTCCGCATCTTTGATGCGGCGCGTGCGGCAGGTGTCAGGCGGATCGTGTTCGCCAGCAGCAATCACGCCTTCGGCATGTATCCGATCACCGAGCGGGTGACGCCGGCGCATCCGCCGAGGCCCGACAGCCTCTACGGCGCCTTCAAGTTGCTGGGCGAGACCTTGCTGCGCTACTACTACGACAAGCACCGCATCTCCTCGGTGTCCTTGCGCATCGGCACCTTCCGGCCGGAGCCGATCGATCAGCGCTCGCTGGCAACCTGGCTCAGCCCCGCCGACATGGTGCAGCTCGCCGACAAGTCGCTGATCCATCCCAATCCCGGCTGCCTGGTGATCAACGGCTATTCCGCCAATACCCGGATCAAGACCTACGATCCGAATTGGGACACCTTGGGCTACCGTCCGCTCGACGATGCCGAACGCCATCGCGACGCGCTGAAGGCGAAGGGCATCGATATCGACGGCCCGTGGGAGTGGCCCGAGCATGGCGGCACCTATCCGAGCGAGCCTTGGTGAGGTGGCGAAACCTTCGGCCCTGGCAAGGCTCAGCACCGTCTGGCGATCGCTCGCGCACACCCGTCGTCGTGCCCGGAAACCGGCCATGACGGGGATGCGGGCGCTCATGGAGGAGATCGATGCCGAGATGGCGTGGACGGCCGAGACGACCGGTCGTGCCCGCCTGTCCGAACGGGTGCGGAACGTGATCGCCAAGGTGCCGCGCCAGGCCTTCGTGCCCGAGGGGGCGGCGGAGTTCGCTTGGCTCAATCACCCCTTGCCGATCGGCCATGGTCAAACCATCTCCCAGCCCTTCATCGTCGCCTTGATGACCGATCTCCTCGACCTCGCGCCGGAGGACGTGGTGTTGGAAGCGGGCACCGGCTCCGGCTATCAAGCAGCAGTGCTCTCCGAGCTGGCGCGCTTCGTCTATTCGGTGGAACTGGTGCCGGATTTGGCGGCAGCGGCGGCGGAGCGCCTGAAGCGTCTCGGCCACGGCAATGTCGAGGTCAAGGCCGGCGACGCCTGGCAGGGCTGGCCGGAACGCGCACCCTTCGATGCGATCATCGTCACCGCGGCGGCAGCCAGGCTGCCGGAGACATTGGTCGACCAGCTCAAACCCCGCGGGCGCCTGGTCGTTCCGATCGGACCCAGGCGCGGGCCGCAAATGCTGACCCGCCTCGTCAAGGAGGCGACCGGCAAGCACCGAATGGAAGACGTGCTACCGGTCGCCTTCGTGCCTTTCGTCAGCGCGTCCGCTTAAGGCCGGCGGCGGCGCACCCAGCGGCAATCCCTCCATAGGAATGTCAAACATGGATATCGGCAACCTGTTTTGGCTGTTCTTCATCGTCACCGCGCTGCAGCCGATGATCCGTCAGCGCATGCTCGTCTATATGCGCCGGCGCGCCATCGCCCGGCTGCAGGAGCGCCGGGGCAGCCGGGTGATCGCGCTCGTCCATCGCCAGGAGACCATGCGCCTCCTCGGCTTCCCGGTGATGCGCTACATCGACATCGACGATTCCGAGGCGATCATCCGGGCCGTACGCTCGACCGATCGCGGCACGCCCTTGGATCTGATCATGCATACGCCGGGCGGCTTGGTGCTGGCCTCGCTCCAGATCGCCCGCGCGCTCCGCGAGCATCCCTCCAAGGTGACGGTCTTCGTGCCGCATATGGCGATGTCCGGCGGCACCTTGATCGCGCTCGCGGCCGACGAGATCGTCATGGCCTCCCACGCCATGCTGGGTCCGATCGATCCGCAGATCGGCGAGTACCCCGCCGCCTCGCTGGCGAAGGTCTTGCGCGACAAGCCGATCGCCGAGATCGACGACCGCACCGTCATCCTGGCCGACGTCGCCCGCAAGGCGACCGACCAGGTTTGCACCGCCGCCGCCGACCTGTTGAGCAAGCACATGACCCCCGACCAGGCGAAAAGCCTGGCCGAGCGCCTGTCGAGCGGGATCTGGACCCACGACTACCCGATCACCGCAGTCGAGGCGCAGGGCCTCGGGCTCAAGATCTCCATCGACATGCCCCAGGAGGTCCTGGACATGATGGCGCTCTATCCCCAGCCGGTCCGGGCGGTGCCGTCGGTGGAGTACTTGCCGACGCCGCCGCCGGCCCCGTACCGGCAAGGGCGGTGAGGGACAACCAAGGCGAAATTGATCTCGTACGGGGTCCGTTGGTGCCGACGGAATTACCTGTCCGGGCACGCGCTGGCACGGTGACGGGACTTGACGCGGTCGGCAGTACGATCGCGGAGAGGTTCATGCCGCTTTACTACGTCATTGACGGATCTACGTCAGTGACGTAGTTATTGCAATGATCTTCGAGTGGGATGCGGCGAAGAGTCGTGTGAATGCCAAGGCGCGCGGCCTGCCATTCGAGATCGCGGTGGCGATGTTCGATGCGCCGACCTTGGAGGTTCCAGACAGGCGGCAGCAATATGGGGAGCTCAGAGTAAAGGCGACCGGGATCGTGAGAGGGATCGTGTTGGCGGCAATTTATACGGATCGGCCCGGCGCGCGGCGGATCATCAGCCTGCGCGTCGCCAACAGAAAGGAGCGTCATGCCTACCGTGCGGCGTACCCGAGCTGATGTGGATCTCTCGAAGGTCGATTGGGCACGTCTCGAGGCGACGACTGATGCCGAGATTGATGCCCAGATTGCCGCCGATCCAGACACGGCGCCGATCTTCACCGAGCGAGAGCTGGCACGAGCACGTCGGATCGTGCCGTCCGTTGACGCCGACGACGTGCGGGGTATCCGCCGGCGTCTTGGCCTGAGCCAGGCGGCGTTTGCGGCGCGGTTCGGGTTTACGGTCCAGACCGTGCGCAACTACGAGCAAGGTCATCGCCGGCCGGCGGGGCCGGCGCGCGTGCTGCTGCGGGTTGTGGCCAGTGAACCGGATGCGGTCACCCGTGCTCTTGGTCGCGGATCTGGAGCGAGGCGCGCGCCCGGCCGCCACCCCCGCCAACCCCGTTGACAGGGGCCTCCGGCCTCCTTATGTTCCGCGCTCCCTCGGGGGTGGACTTTGGGCGGGGGTGGTCCCCAGCCCCTCCCAAAGTCCACCCCCGGGAAAGCCCAGCTCGGACGAGAAGCCATGAAGGTCGTCAACTCGCTGAAGTCGATGAAGGCGCGGCACAAGGATTGCCGCGTGGTCAGGCGCAAGGGCCGGGTCTACGTCATCAACAAGACGAACCCGCGCTTCAAGGCCCGCCAGGGCTGAGCCTACCCTCGCCGCCCGGGTTCCATCGGGCCGTCGACTCCTTAACTTTCGCATCGCTTGCCGCCATCTGTGGCCTGTAAGCTAGCCCCAAGGGGTAGCCCGGGAGCCGCACAGCCATGCTCATGCCGAAGCCGGACGAGGCCATCATCGCCCGCCGGCGCGAGATCGCCGCCGCCCTTCGGGAGATCGTGCCGGGCGAGGGGGTGATCGCCGACGAGGTCGCGATGCGCGCCTATGAGAGCGACGGGCTCTCGGTCTACCGCCAGCTGCCGATGATCGTCGTACTCCCCGAGACCACCGGCCAGGTGAGCCGGATCCTCGCCTACTGCCATCGCAGCGGCGTCAAGGTGGTGCCCCGGGGTGCCGGCACCTCGCTGTCCGGCGGCGCCTTGCCTTTGGCCGACGGCATCGTCCTGGGCCTGGGCAAGTTCAACAAGATCCTCGACATCGATTTCGCGAACCGCGCCGTGGTGGCGCAGCCGGGGGTGACCAATCTCGGCATCACCGATGCCGTCGCCCATGCCGGCTTCTACTATGCCCCCGACCCGTCCTCGCAGATCGCCTGCACCATCGGCGGCAACGTCGCCGAGAACTCCGGCGGCGTGCATTGCCTCAAATACGGGCTCACCACCAACAACCTGCTCGGCCTGGAGGTGGTGCTGATCGACGGCGAGATCGTTCGCTTGGGCGGCAAGCATCTCGATAGCGAGGGCTATGACCTCATGGGCCTGATGACCGGCTCGGAGGGGCTCCTGGGCGTGGTGACCGAGGTGACCGTGCGCATCCTGAAGAAGCCGGCGACCGCGCGCGCACTCCTCATCGGCTTTCCCACCTCCGAAGGTGCCGGCGATTGCGTCGCCAAGATCATCGCTGCCGGCATCATTCCAGGCGGCATGGAGATGATGGACCGGCCGGCCATCCACGCCTCGGAAGCCTTCGTGCAAGTGGGTTATCCGCTCGACGTCGAAGCCTTGCTCATCGTCGAGCTCGATGGGCCTGAGGTGGAGGTGGATCACCTGATCCAGGCGGTCGAAGCGATTGCCGGGGCGCATGGGGCGAGCTCGATCCGGGTCAGCAACAGCGAAGAGGAGCGGCTCGCCTTCTGGGCCGGCCGCAAGGCGGCCTTCCCCGCCGCCGGGCGCATCTCGCCCGACTATTACTGCATGGACGGCACCATCCCGCGCCGCTGCCTGCCCCAGGTGCTCGCCCGCATCACCGAAATGTCGCAGGCCTACGGGCTCCGGGTCGCCAATGTCTTCCACGCCGGCGACGGCAACCTGCACCCGCTCATTCTCTTCGATGCCAACAAGCCGGGCGAGCTCGAGACCGCGGAGAAGTTCGGCGCCGACATCCTCAGGCTTTGCGTCGAGGTGGGTGGGGTTCTGACCGGCGAGCACGGGGTCGGCGTCGAGAAGCGCGATCTCATGGGCACCATGTTCGAGGAGGTGGATCTCGATCAGCAGCAGCGGGTCAAATGCGCCTTCGACCCGAACTCGCTGCTGAACCCCGGCAAGGTGTTTCCGGTGCTGCACCGCTGCGCCGAGCTCGGTCGCATGCGCGTGCATAAAGGCCAGATGCCGTTCCCCGAGCTGCCGCGGTTCTGAAGCCGACATGGTGGATTGGATCAAGCCAGCCGATGCGCAGGAGGTGCTGGACGCGGTCGCTGACGCGGTCGCCAGCGAGAGCCCGCTCGAGCTCCTGGGCCGCGGCAGCAAGCGCAGCCTCGGCCGGCCCTTTCAGGCGGCGCGCGCTCTCGACCTCTCGGGATTGTCCGGCATCGCCACCTACGAGCCCGAGGAGCTGGTGATGACGGCGCTGCCGGGCACGCCCATCGCCGAGATCGAAGCAGCCGTGGCGGCGAAGAACCAGATGCTCGCCTTCGAGCCCATGGATCTGGGTCCGCTCCTGGGTGGGAGTGCCGCCATGGGCAGCATCGGCGGCGCCTTCGCGGCCAACCTCGCCGGCCCCAGGCGCATCAAGGCCGGGGCCGCCCGCGACCACCTCCTCGGCTTCAGGGGGGTGAGCGGCCGCGGCGAGGCCTACAAGGCCGGCGGCAAGGTGGTGAAGAACGTCACCGGCTACGATCTGAGCAAGCTCATCACCGGCTCCTTCGGCACGCTGACGGCCTTGACCGAGATCACCTTCAAGGTGGTGCCGCGGCCGGAGAAGACCCGCACCGTGCTGGTCTTCGGCCTGGAGGATGCCCGCGCCCTCGAGGCGATGGCCGCCGCGCTCGCGAGCCCGCACGAGGTCGCTGCCGCCGCCCATCTGCCCGCCGCTCTGGCCGCGGGCTCGGCCGTCTCCTATGTGGCTGGTGCCGGTGCGGCGGCAACCGGGCTGCGCATCGAGGGCCCGGCGCCGTCGGCGGTGCATCGCTGCCGCGAGCTCAAGGAGATGCTGTCCCGCTACGGGCCGGTCGAGGAGTTGCATGGTCAGAACTCGGCTCGGTTCTGGCGGGAGATCCGCGACGTCGAGGCCTTCATCGGCCATAGCGAGCGGCCGGTCTGGCGGATTTCGGTCGCCCCCAGCACCGGTGCTGCCGTGGTCGCCGAGATCGCCCGCCAAGGCGATGCCCGGGCCTACTACGATTGGGGCGGCGGGCTTATCTGGTTGGAGCTGGGTTTGACGATGGAGCATGCCGGCGCCGCCGTGGTCCGCCGTGCCCTGGCCGCTTCCGGCGGCCATGCGACACTCATCCGTGCGCCGAGAGAAGTGCGGGCCGTCGTACCGGTGTTCCAGCCGCAGCCCGACCCCTTGGCGCGGTTGACCCAGCGTGTGAAGGCGAGCTTCGATCCCAAGCGCATCCTCAATCCCGGCCGCATGTATGCGGGCGTCTGAGCAAGGACGGCATGCAAACCGATTTCACCCTGGCGCAGCTCGCCGATCCGGATATCGCCGAGGCCAACAAGATCCTCCGGGCTTGCGTGCATTGCGGCTTCTGCACCGCCACCTGCCCGACCTATCTCTTGCTCGGCGACGAGCTCGATAGCCCGCGCGGACGCATCTATCTCATCAAGGACATGCTGGAGGGCGACAAGCCGGCGAGCCCGCGCCTGGTCAGGCACATCGACCGCTGCCTCTCCTGCCTGGCCTGCATGACCACTTGTCCATCCAGCGTCAACTACATGCACCTCGTCGATCAGGCGCGCCGGCGCATCGAGGAGACCTTTCGGCGGCCACCGCTCGATCGCTGGCTGCGCAGCCTCCTGGCGTTCCTGCTGCCGCATCCCATGCGCTTCCGCCTGGCGCTCGTCGGCGCCGGCCTCCTCAAGCCCATCGGGCGCCACCTGCCCGGCAGGCTCGGCGCCATGTTCACTCTAGCTCCGTCACGCCTTCCCGGGCCCTCGAGCGTCGACCGGCCCCAGATCTTTCCGGCTGGCGGGGTCCGCAAGAAGCGCGTGGCGCTGTTGACCGGCTGCGCCCAGCAGGTGCTGGCCCCGGAGATCAACGAGGCGACGATCCGGCTATTGACCCGCCATGGCTGCGAGGTGGTCGTGGCCCAGGGGGCCGGATGCTGCGGGGCCTTGGTTCACCACATGGGCCGCGAAGAAGCAGCGCTCGCTGCCGCCAAGGCCAACATCGCCGCCTGGTGGCGGGTGCACGAGCAGGGCGGGCTCGATGCAATCGTCATCAATGCGTCGGGCTGCGGCACCGTGGTCAAGGACTACGGCTACATGCTCCGCACCGATGCCGCATGGGCGGACAGGGCCAAATTCGTCTCGGCGCTCGCCCGGGACGTGAGCGAGCTCATGACCGAGCTCGGCTTGGAGGCACCGAGAAGGCCGATTGGATTGCGCGTTGCCTATCACGCGGCCTGCTCGCTGCAGCACGGCCAGAAGATTCACAAGGAGCCCCGGGCGCTCTTAGAGGCTGCCGGCTGCCACGTTGTCGAGGTGCCGGAGGGGCACATCTGCTGCGGCTCGGCCGGGACCTATAATCTCCTGCAGCCGGAGCTGGCCCGGAGCCTGGGGCGGCGCAAGGCCGCGAACATCGCCAAAACCGGCGCCGACGTGGTGGCCGCCGGCAATATCGGCTGCATCACCCAGATCGCCGAGGCGACGGCGCTCCCGGTCTTGCACACGGTCGAGCTTCTGGACTGGGCGACCGGCGGTCCGATGCCGGCACGGCTCGGATAGCCCGACCTCTCAGTGACCACAAGGACCAAGGCGGCGTGGGGCGCTCGGTTCAAAATATCCCGGCCGCCCGCGGGTCTTGGGTTTGTGCGGCGTGGTTTCGGGAACTAAGCTGGCCGTGCTTATGGGGATAGGGGGGACAACCGATGCCTGAAAAATACAACACGCTCATCCTGGGCGCATCCTATGGGTCGCTGCTCGCGACCAAGCTCGCGCTTGCCGGCCACGACACCATGCTCATCTGCCTGCCGGCGGAGGCCGACCTCATCAATGCGGAGGGTGCGCGCATCCGCCTGCCGGTCAAGGGCCGGAGCGGGCTGGTCGAAATCGACTCGCGTAAGCTCAAGGGCAAGGTCACGGCCGGCGGTACCGCCGGCGTCGATCCGTCGAAATACGACCTCGTCGCCCTCGCCATGCAGGAGCCGCAATACCGCTCGCCTGGCGTGCGCGAGCTGCTCGATGCCGTCGCGCGCTCCCGCGTGCCCTGCATGTCGATCATGAACATGCCGCCCTTACCCTATCTCGCGCGGATTCCCGGACTTTCGCTCGACGCGCTCAAGCCCTGCTACACCGATGCGACCGTCTGGCAGAACTTCGATCCGAAGTTCATGACGCTCTGCAGTCCGGATCCCCAGGCGTTCCGCCCGCCCGACGACAAGGTCAACGTGCTGCAGGTCGCCCTGCCGACGAACTTCAAGGCCGCCCGCTTCGAGTCGGACGCCCACACCCAGATCCTCCGCCGGATGCAGGACGGCATCGAGGCGGCGCGCTTCGAGGCCGGCGACGGCAAGGTCGAGCTGCCGGTCAAGCTCAAGGTCCATGAATCGGTCTTCGTGCCGCTGGCCAAGTGGTGCATGCTGCTGACCGGCAACTACCGCTGCGTCCAGAAGGACGGCATGCGGCCGATCAAAGAGGCCGTGCATACCGACCTCGCGGCCTCGCGCGGGGTCTACGCGTGGGTGACGGCACTCTGCCGCTCGTTTGGCGCCGCCGCCGACGATCTCGTGCCTTTCGAGAAATATGCGTCGGCGGCGATGAGCCTGATCCGGCCGTCCTCCGCCGCCCGCGCGCTCGCGAACGGCGCCAAGGCGATCGAGCGCGTCGATCTTCTGGTGCAGACCATCGCCGCGTCGCGGGGCATGAAGAACGACGAGGTCGACAGGGCGGTGTCGCTGGTCGACGGCTGGCTCGCGGCGAACCGCAAGAAGGCGTGACCGGCGGGGCCAGAACCCGCGTTAGAGCCCGAATTAGGCCTGCGGTATCGCTCGAACCCTCCGACCGGCGCCCTCGGCTACTCCTTCTCCACGTTCCACAGGAAGACGACGGGCGCCACGATCAAGCCTTTCAGCGTCTTGCGATAGGCCGTTGGGATCAGGAACTGGCCCGTCGGGATGTAGCTCACGATCTCATAGGCCCGTTCCTGGATGGCGGCGGCGAGCTTCTTCTGCGCCTCCAGATCCGGCGCCTTGAGCCAGGCGGCGCGGAGCTCTTCTAGTTTGGCATCGCTGGGCCAGCCGAACCAGGCACCGTCGCCGCTGGCGCGGACCGCGTTGTTGAGCGCCGGCGTCAGCACGTCGGGAGCGACGACCCAGGTGTGGAAGATGCTCCAGCCGCCCTTGTCCACCGGCTCCTTGCTGGTGCGCCTGGAGATGAGCGTGCCCCAATCCATGGCCTGCAGATCGATATTGAGGCCGGCGCGCTTGAGCGTTTCCGTCGTCACCGTCGCCTGGCCATGCACCACCGGCTGGTCGGTCGCCGAGATGATGACGATGCGTTCGTTGTTGTAGCCGGACTCCTTGATGAGGGCCTTCGCCTTCTCGAGGCTGCGCGGGCCCAACAACGCCTCGGCGCCGACATTGCTGGCCAGAGGCGTGTCGCAGCCGAACATCGCCGCGCACGCCTTCCAGTTCTTCTCCGCCCCGGCGATGGCGCGCATAGTGTCGGTCTGGTCGATGAGATAGAGCAAGGCTTGCCGCAGCTTCACGTTGTTGAAGGGCGGCTGGATGTGGTTGAACCGGAGCACGCCCTGATTGCCCAGGGGATCGATGTTGTCGATGACGATCTCCGGGTTCTTGGCGAGCGTGGGCAGAAGATCGACCGGCGGCTGCTCGATCCAGTCGACCTCGCCCGATTGCAGGGCGGCGGCCTGGGTGGCGCCGTCGGGGATGTAGAGCCAGTCGACCCGGTCGACCTTCACCGCCTTGCCGCCGGCGGCGAAGCTCGGGGGCTCGGACCGCGGCACATAGTCGACATTCTTTACATAGACGACCTTGTTGCCGGGGACCCATTCGTCCTTGACGAACTTGAAGGGCCCGGATCCGATCGACTCGGTGATCTGCGTCATCGCGTCGGTCTTGGCGAGACGCTCGGGAAACATGAAGGGGGTATTGCTGGAGAGCTTCGCCAGCCCCTCGATCAGGAGCGGGAAGGGCTCCTTGAGCGCAATGGTGAAGGAGCGCTCGTCGGTGGCGGTCATGTTGGCCACCGCCTCCAGCAGCTTCTGGCCCAGGGGATCGCGCTTGCCCCAGCGCTGGATGGACGCGACGCAATCGGCGGCGGTCACCGGCTGCCCGTCATGCCATTTGAGGCCGGCGCGGAGCGTAAACCGGTAGGTGAGCTTGTCGGGGGCGACGGTGAAGGCGTCCACCATCTGCGGCTGCGGTTTCAGATCCTTGTCGAGGGCGAACAAGGTGTCATGAACCATGTAGCCGTGATTGCGGGTGATGTAGGCCGTGGTCCAAATGGGATCGAGCACGCGCAAATCCGCCTGGGCGACGAAGCGCACGGTCTTTTGCGCAGATGCGGTCGTGGGCGAGAGCGCAACCAACAACGCTCCGGCGAGCGCCAGTGATCTGGTCGTGGGGATCATGAGCACCTCTGTTCCTGTTCAATTAAGCGACGTTGCGCCATTGCGCGGAGACTAAGTCGGAATCCGACGATGTGCAAAACTGGCTCAGAACCGTGCATTTGCTCAGAAAAAGTGCAGCAGGCGCGCGAACCTACTTGATCCGGCGCGAGGCCCGATCGATGCTCACTCGGATGGTGATGCAAACGGACGAGCCGGCTCGCTTCGATGATATCCGCACGACGCGGCTGATCTTGCGACGCATGCTGCCGGAGCTGATGACCGCCGGGCTTGCGGGCGATCTTCAGCGCGCCGAGCAGCTTTTGGGAGCAGCCATTCCGCCGGACCTCGTCGAGCGGCCGGCGGTCCTGAGATTTGCTCTAGAACAGCTAGCGGCTGATCCTGGCTACGAGCCGTGGTCGGCGCGCGCGCTCGTGCTTGCGGGAGTTGGCAGGATGGTCGGGCATGTACGCTTCCACAGCCGGCCTGATCCGCCCTATCTACACCCCTATGTGCGCGATGCGGTGGAGCTCGGCTATACTATCTTCGGCGCCGATCGCCGGCGCGGCTATGCGAGCGAAGCGGTGGAGACGATGATGAGCTGGGCCGGAGCGACCCATGGAGTGCGCCGCTTCGTCGCCTCGGTGTCGCCGGAGAACGCTCCTTCGCTGGCGCTCATCGCCCGGTTCGGCTTTCGGCGGATCGGCGAGCATGTCGACGAGGTCGATGGCCTCGAGCACATCTTCTTGCGCGAGACGGCAGATGCATGACCCGCATCTCCATCGGCCGTTCGGCTGAGCAGCGTTTATGTCGTCTTGCGCCTACAGCGTCAACGACCTAACAGGCGAGCGAGGCGGGCCGGGCCGCCGCTCACGAACATCCAGTGGTGGAGCCACCAGCACAGAAACGAGGTGAAGAGGCCGGCGAACAGCACGTCGGAGAGGAAATGGCCACCCTGAGCCATGCGCAAGGCCCCCATGGCGAGCCCGAGGGTCGCGGCGGCGGCAAGCAGCAGCGGCCGCAACCGGCCGACGGCGATCCAACCCAGCGCCATGAAGCTGAAGCCGAGCGAGACCTCGCCGGAGACGAAGGAGCAGTTGTGGCTGCACTCGTTTGCCGGCAGGAGCGCGGGAGTGAAGCGCCGATCATGGCCGAACTCGGCGATCTGCGAGGGGCGGGCGCGACCCCAATGCTCTTTGAGCACGACATTGACAAGGAGTCCGGGCCCCAGCGCCAGACACAGGATGAGGTAGAGGGCGATGCGCCCGTCGCCGCCCGGGAGCCGCCGGCGCGTCCTTCTTGCATAGAAGAACAACGCGATCGCGGCAGCGGGCACCAGTGCTGCCGCCAGGCTGAGGGCCTGGCGAAAGGCCTCCGCCCAGGGCTGCTCCGAGGCGAGCCATCGACCGGTCCCGGGATCGAGAAAGATCGAGGATGCCTTGAGGTCGAGCTCGGGAAAGACGGTGAAGATCAAGGCCAACAACGCGAAGACGGCTCCATGGGCGAGCGCAATCGCCCTCGGTCCGGAGAGCCGAGGTTCTGGCGGGGCCGGCTCAGCCATAGCCCTTGAAGCCGTCGAGGAGAAACAGCCAGTAGCGGCGTTCCAGGTCGGGATAGATCGGTGCGGTGATGAGGCCCAAGGGCTCGACCCGCTCGAAGCGGCTCAGCACCTTCTGCGGATCGGGCTCGGGGCTGACGAAGAGGAAGGGGCGGTTGCGAACGCGGGCGATGTCGGTCGAGAGATCATAGTGGTCGCGGATGAGGCGGCTCGGATTCCATTTCACCGCATCCAGCGGGTGCGGCCGCACCGAATAGATGAGATTCGCCAGCAGCATCCGATCTTCGACGAGGAGGACGGCGTTGGCCGAGCCGGCGAGTGCCACCGCGACCTCATCGCCGATGGTCTGCCAGCCCATGAGGCGGCGGAAAGGATCGGTCCGGGCGGTGAGCTCGATGCCGGCGAGCCGGGCGATGTCGTGAAACTCCAGCATCACCCCGCCGATGGCGAGATGCAGGAGGAGCGAGGTCCTGAGCACGCCTTCGCGGCCGCGCTCGGCGAGCCAGTTCACCACCAAGAGCGTGCCCGGCACATAGACGACCGCCGCCCAGTTGGCGTTGGCCCGCGACAGCATGCTCACCGTCAGCATCATGAGCGCCATCGGCAGGATGAGCGCCAGCAGCAAGCGTGCGGCCGGCTCCCGCAGAAGCTGTCGCGGCCGAAGCATGGCGAGGAGCAGCGTGGCAAAGAGGATCGGACCGAAAACGAGGAACTGCGAGAGGACGAATTCCGCAAACGCGCCGGGATGGAGCTGGAGCCCGTGCATATCGGCATTGGCAGCCGTGTGCTGATAGCTGATGAGGCCGTTTTCGAGATTCCAGCGGAGATTGGGGGCATAGAGGAGGAGGGCAAGAGCGAGCGCCAGCAGCGGGCGCTTGAGACCCGCCACCCGCCGCGCTTCCGGTGTGGCGATGAGATAGAGCGCGATCGACAGCGGAAACATCGCCATGGCGTATTTGGAAAGCGTGCCGAGGCCGACGGCGATGCCGGCCGCCAGCCACCACGACGATCCCGCGGCATCCATGGCGCGCACCACCGCGTAAAGCGCCAAGGCCCAGAAGAACAGCAGGAACGGATCGGTCGAGATCAGCAGCGAGGAGAGGAAGATCGCAGGCAGAGTGGCGAAGGTGATCGCCGCCAAGAATGCGATGCGCCGTCCATAGAGCCGGGCGCCGATCGCATAGAGGACGAGGCTGGTGCCGAGATGGGCAAGCGGCGAGCCCATGCGCACGGCCAGCCCGTCCTCGCCGAAGAGGCGCGTGGTGAGCCAAATGACCCAAGCCACCATCGGCGGCTTGGAGAAATAGCCCCAAGCCGGCGCCTCGGCCCAGGTCCAGTACTGCGCCTCGTCGCCGTAGAGATCGAAGCGCCCGAGGCCGAGATAGGCGAGCCGGAGCAACGTCAGCGCCAGCACGATGCCGAGCGCAGCCCACCCCCAAAAGCGGCCGTCGGCGGCGGCGGTACCGGCCGCGCGGTCAGCCAAGGGTGCCTCGCATCGGGCTCATCGACGCCGGAGCTCCTCGAAATCGATCGGGAACCGGGCGCGGCGTTGCAACCAGCGAACACCCAGGAGATCGATGATGCCGACGGCGAGCCGGCCGAGCTGGCCGTAGTTGGAGCGGCCGGTCAAGCGCGGGCGATGATTGACCGGGACCGAGACGACACGGCCGCCATGGCGGAGCGCCAAGGCGGGCAGGAACCGGTGCATATGGTCGAAATAGGGCAGCTCCAGAAACAAGGCGCGCCGGAACAGCTTGATGCCGGTGGCAGAATCGGGCGTGGCGTCGCCCAGCAGCCAAGCGCGCAGCCCATTGGCGAGCCTGGAGCCGGTGCGCTTGGCCCAGCTGTCGCGGCGCTGGACGCGGTGGCCCACCACCATGTCGATTCCCTCCCGCGCCTGCCAGAGACGGGGGAGGTCGGCCGGATCGTTCTGCCCGTCGCCGTCGAGGGTGAAGATCCAGGTGCCGCGCGCTTGGCGCACGCCGGTCCACACGGCCGCACTTTGGCCGCGGGTCACCTTCCCCCTCAGCACGCGGAGCCTGGGATAGCATGCCAACGCCTGGCCGAGGCGGGCGGGGGTGGCATCGGTCGAGCCGTCATCGACCACCAAGACCTCGTGCGCGAAGTCCTGCGCCACTCGGTCGATCTCCGCCAGCAGCGGCAGGATGTTGCCCGCCTCGTTGCGCACGGGAATGACCACGGAGAGTTCGATGGGGCCAGCGGGAAGCGGCATCGGGATCTTCGCGAGAGGGCCCCCTCGATGGGCGGCGGACCGATCGGCGCCGAGGGTGAAAAGCGGGCTTTTGCGCGCGCGATTGTGATCGGCTCGGGGCCACGCTGATTGCGGCGCGGTTTATAGCAGAAGCGCGATCTCAGCCCCAGTCCTTAATCGGTCCGATCCACGAATCGGCTTGAGGGCAGGCCGGGCGAGTTCCATACTTGGGAGATGCGAAGTCTACGCTTGGTCGCAAGCTTGGTCTGGCTGATCGCCTGCGCCGTCCCGGTCATCGGCATGGGCTCGGCTGCGGCGCAATCCTCGGCGCAGCTGGACGTGCTCTTCGAGCGCTTGCACAAGACCCAATCGGAGGGCGAGGCGTCCGCCATCACGCGGACGATTTGGGCGTTGTGGACGACGTCGGACGATTCGAACGTCAACGAGCTGATGCGCCAAGGCCTGATCGCCATGCAGCGCCAAGACCTGGAGGCGGCACTCGACCGCTTCGACCAGATGGTGAAATACGCGCCGGAGTTCGCCGAAGGTTGGAACAAGCGGGCCACTGTCTATTACATGATGGGCCAATATCCGGAATCGGTCGCCGACATCGAGCGCGTGCTCGAACTCGAGCCCAGGCATTTCGGCGCGCTTTCCGGCCTCGGTATGATCAATGTCGAGCTCGATCGCAAGGAGTTGGCCATGAAGGCGTTCGAGGCGGCCCTCCAGGTCAACCCGTTCCTGCCCGGCGCCAAGCAGCAGATCGAAGCCTTGCGTAAGAAGATCAAAGGCGCGCCGACCTGAGCGGAACTCCGCGGCCCGCTCTCTTTGAGACGTGATGGCTCCTTCCTACGATCTCATCGTTAGAGGCGGCACCGCGGCCACGCCCTCGGGCATTGCCGCCGCCGACATCGCCATTGCCGATGGGCGCATCGCTGCCATCGGCGATCTCGCCCGGGCCGGCGCGGCGGAGATCTTCGATGCCTCCGGCCTGCACGTGCTGCCTGGGATGATCGACACCCAGGTACATTTCCGCGAGCCCGGGGCGGAGCACAAGGAGGATCTCGAATCCGGCACCCGAGCCGCCGTGCTGGGCGGCGTCACCGCCGTCTTCGAAATGCCGAACACCAAGCCGCTCACGCTGACCCCGGCAGCGCTGGCCGACAAGCTCGGGCGCGCCAAGGGCCGGGCCTGGTGCGAGCATGCCTTCTTCATCGGCGGGGCGGCGGAGAACGCCGATCAGTTGGCCGAGCTGGAACGTCTTCCGGGATGCTCCGGCGTCAAGGTGTTCATGGGATCCTCGACCGGCGATCTCCTGGTCGAGGACGACGCCACGCTGGCCCGCATCATCGCCCATGGCATGCGACGCATGGCCGTCCATGCCGAAGACGAGCCGCGCCTAAAGGAGCGGCGCGGCATCGCCGAAAAGGCGGCCCACGCCCGCGCGCACCCGGTGTGGCGCGACGAGGAGGTCTGCCTCAAGGCGACGCGGCGGCTCCTGGGGCTCGCCGCCAAGGCGAGGCGGCGCGTGCATGTCCTGCATGTGACCACCGCCGAAGAGATGGCGCTGCTCGCCCGCCACAAGGCTTTCGCCACCGTCGAGGTCACCCCGAGCCATCTCATCCTGACCGCGCCCGAATGCTACGAGCGGCTCGGCACCTATGCGCAGATGAATCCCCCGGTGCGCGAGCAGCGCCACCAGGATGCGCTGTGGCGGGCGATCGCCGAGGGGGTGGTCGATGTTGTCGGCAGCGATCACGCACCCCACACGCGCCAGGAGAAGGACAAGCCCTATCCCGGCAGCCCGTCGGGCGTGCCGGGCGTGCAGACGACGGTGCCGTTGCTCTTGGATGCGGTCCACCGCGGCAAGCTCAGCCTCGAGCGCCTGGTCGATCTCCTCTGCCACGGACCGCAGCGGATCTACCAGATCGCCGGCAAAGGCCGGCTGACCGTCGGCTATGACGGCGATCTGACCCTGGTCGA
The DNA here is from genome assembly GCA_016195085.1 of Pseudomonadota bacterium. NCBI lineage: Bacteria > Pseudomonadati > Pseudomonadota > Pseudomonadota bacterium. Next base: position 119,225 of record JACQAG010000048.1, read on the forward strand.
TCTCAAGCGCCGGCAACGCATCGAACATAAGCTGATGGCGACCAAATCCGGCTGGACGCCCTTTGACGGCATGACCGTGACCGGCTGGCCGATCGCCACCATCATCCGCGGCCATCTCGTCATGCGCGACGGCCAGGTCCTCGGCGCGGCCCTGGGCCAGCCGGTGCGCTTCCAGGAGTACCTACCGGCATAACGCCCCCACCCCGTCCCTCCCCCACGCGTTAACCTGGGGGAGGGACGGGGTGGGGGCAGAGATCCGGCCGGATTTGGCCCACGCCGTTCGAGTTGCTATATCTAGTCCAGACGTCTCGTCCGATCTTCCGGGAGCTTTCCGCCATGACCGCATGCATCGTCGGCTGGGCGCACACGCCCTTCGGCAAACATGACAAGGAGGACCTCGAGAGCCTCATCGTCAAAGTCGCGGTGGACGCGGTCGCCGATGCGGGCCTGGCGCCCAAGGACATCGACGAGATCTTCATCGGCCATCTGAATGCCGGCTTCGTGCGCCAGGAGTTCCCTTCATCCCTGGTCCTGCAAGCCGATCCGGTGTGGCGATTCAAGCCGGCGACCCGGGTCGAGAACGCATGCGCCACCGGCTCCGCCGCAATCCATCAGGGCCTGAATGCGATCGCCGCCAAGAAGGCCAGGCGCGTGCTGGTGGTCGGCGTCGAGAAGATGACGGAGGTGACCGGCCAGGAGGTGGGCGACATCCTCATCAAGGCGAGCTACCTCAAGGAGGAAGGGCAGATCGAAGGCGGCTTCGCCGGCGTCTTCGGCCGTATCGCCCAGCAATACTTCCAGAAGCATGGCGACCAATCCGATGCGCTGGCCCGCATCGCCGCCAAGAACCACAAGAACGGCGCGGTCAATCCATTGGCGCATATGCGCAAGGATTTGGGCTACGCCTTCTGCCGCGAGATCTCGGAGAAGAACCCGATCGTCGCCGGGCCGTTGAAGCGCACCGATTGCTCGCTCGTCTCCGACGGCGCGGCGGCACTGGTGCTGGCCGATGTCGACACCGCGCTCGCCTTGAAGAAGGCGGTGATCTTCCGCGCCGCCGAGCACGTCAACGACTTCCTGCCCTTGAGCAAGCGCGACATCACCCTGTTCGAGGGCTGCGAGCTCGCCTGGAAAAGGGCGCTGGCAGCGGCCGGCCTCAAGCTCGAGGATCTCAGCCTGGTCGAGACCCATGACTGCTTCACCGTGGCCGAGCTGTTGGAATACGAGGCGATGGGGCTGACACCAAGGGGCCAGGGGGCGCGGGCGATCGCCGAGGGCTGGACCGAAAAGGACGGCAAGCTGCCGATCAATCCCTCGGGTGGGCTCAAGTCCAAGGGCCATCCCATCGGCGCCACCGGCGTCTCCATGCACGTGATCTCGGCGATGCAGCTGACCGGCAGCGCCGGGGCGATCCAGGTGAAGGATGCGAAGCTTGCCGGCATTTTCAACATGGGGGGCGCGGCGGTCGCGAACTATGTGAGCATCCTCGAGCCCTTGCGCAGCTGAGACGGGCCCCGCGGGAAGGCCGGCCGGTGACCGACAGCTTTCGCGCCCTCCTCCTGCGCGAAGCCGGCGGCAAGGTCTCGGCTGCGCTCGAGACCCTCAAGGCTTCCGACCTGCCCGACGGCGACGTCACCGTGCGCGTCCGCTACTCCACCCTCAACTACAAGGATGGAATGATCCTGAAGGGGCTGGGGCGCCTGGTGCGCAGCTACCCGCATGTGCCCGGCGTGGATTTCTCCGGCACGGTGGAAGACTCAAGCCACCCCGGCTTCGAGCCCGGCGAAGAGGTGGTGCTCACCGGCTGGCGGGTGGGCGAGCAGCGCTGGGGCGGTTATGCAGGCCTGGCCCGGGTCAAGGGCGAGTGGCTGGTCAAGCTGCCTTCCGGCCTGTCCCTGAAGCAGGCGATGGCGATCGGCACGGCAGGCTTCACCTCCGGCATGGCGGTGGCGGCTCTGGAAGCCCATGGCCTTACGCCGGAGAAGGGCGAGGTGCTGGTGACCGGTGCCGCCGGCGGCGTGGGCTCGGTTGCGGTGGCACTCCTGGCAAGGGGCGGCTACCGGGTCGCCGCCTCCACCGGCCGCCCCGAAACCAGCGCCTATCTCAAGGATCTCGGCGCCTCCCAGATCATCGATCGGGCCAGCCTCGCAGCATCACCCGGGCGCCCGCTCCTCTCCGAGCGCTGGGCCGGCGCCGTCGATTCCGTCGGCGGCAGCACCCTTGCCCACATTCTGGCCGAGATGAAGACCCGCGCCGCGGCGGCTTCCTGCGGGCTCGCCGGCGGCGCCGAGCTCAACACCACGGTCATCCCGTTCCTGCTGCGCGGCGTCAGCCTCATCGGAATCGATTCCGTGCTCTGTCCCATGGAGGAGCGGCAGCGCGTCTGGCAGCGCCTCGCCCGCGATCTGCCGAAGGACACGCTCGATGCCATCACCGACACCGCCAAGCTCGAGGACTTGCCGCGCCTTGCCGACGACATCCTCGCGGGCCATATCCGCGGCCGCATGGTGGTTGAGATCGAGTGACTCTGTTGGTGCGTCGCCATGCCCGGATTTGATGCGGGCATTGAAAGCACAATGACCCGCCGCCAGCCGCAATCATCAAGATTTTATCAGCAAGCCACGCATTAACTTTTTTCGGCACTGATTGCCGGCGCCACGGCGGTATCGCTCCCTGTTTGCTGTTGCACGGGTCTTGGTCCCTGGAGTTCAATCGCCGAATTCAGGGCGCGGGTCCGTCTGCGTTAGGGAGATGTGCTCGGTATCGCTGCCGAGTGCCGTTGCGCCGGCGTTTTCGTGACGGAGGTAGCCACTGTCAGACACTCCCAAGAGCGATGACAAGCCGACATCGCAGCTGAAGGAGATTTCTCCGGCCGAGCTCTCCAAGGTCATAAAGAAGCATCAGCTGTGGCGGCAGAGCCGGGCCGGCGGCGCACGCGCCGATCTCAAGATGTGCGACTTGAGCCAGCAAATGCTGGCGACGGTCGACCTCTCGCAAGCGGAGCTCACCGGTGCCAGGCTCGCCGGCTCCGATCTGAGCAGCGCCAAGCTTGTGGCCGCCATCCTCTTCGGCGCCGACTTCAGCAAGGCGCAACTCGTCGGCGCCGACCTGTCGCGCGCCGACCTTAGGGGCTCCATCATGCGCGGCGCCGATCTGACGAATGCGGTGATCATCGATGCGGATCTCCGCGACGGCATCTTGTACCGCGCTGCCCGCGACGGCGGCTTCACCGTCATGAACAACGAGGCGGCGGCAACCGAGAGGGGCACCGCGGTGGTCAAGAACGCCAACCTCACCCAGTCGAAGCTGTCGAGCTCCTTCGTCAACCAAACGGACTTCACCGATGCCGTTCTCAAGAACGTGAAGCTGGTCCGCGCCAATCTCAGCAATGCGAATTTCACGGGGAGCAATCTGGAGGGCGCCGACCTCCGCGATGCCAACCTGTCGGGCGCGGTGCTCCACGGCGCCATCCTCAGCGCCTGCCTCTTGAACGGCGCCAACCTCAAGGGTGCCGATCTCGGCGGCGCTGTCATCGATGCCGCCGACCTGTCGAGGGTTTTGCAGGCTGGAGCCAAGGTGCCGCGCACCATCGCGTCCCTGGGCGCGCCGCTGCACGAGCTGTTGCGCGACCATTCCGAATGGCTCAAGAGCGGCGGCGCCCGGGGTAAGCGGCTTGACCTCTCCCGGATGGATCTTCGCGCCCAGGATCTCGCCCAGTTCGACCTGTCGGCGTGCGATCTGAGCTACGCTACCTTGACCGACGCCAAGCTCGCCAGCTGCACCTTGGTCATGGCCAACTTCAGCTTCTGCGATCTGCGCAACGCCGATCTGAGCTTCGCCGACCTGCGCGGCGCCACTCTGTCGCGCGCCAACTTTTCCGGTGCCCAGCTGGTGAAGGCGCGCCTGGATGTGCTCATTGTCTCCTCGAAGGGCACGCAACAATTTCCGACCAAGGCCGAGAGCGCCAAGTTCGACCGAGCCAATCTCATCGGCGCGGTCCTGGCCGGTGCCCAGCTCGCCTCCGCCAGCTTCACCGGCGCCATTCTGACCGACGCCGACATCAGGCGGGCCGACCTTCATGATGCGGTCTTCACCAATGCCGAAATCGCCGGAGCCAAGTTCGAGGGCGCCAACCTCCAAGGCGTGATCGACCTCTGGATGGATTAGCGAGATCGGGCTTAGTTCTCCCGCTTCACCGCGCTTTCGTGCCAGGAGCGGAGCGCCAGGTGCGTGATGAGGGTGAAGACGAGGAAGATGACGATGCCCGACGCGGAGATCAGCACCAGCGAGGCGAACATGCGGGGGATCTCGAGCCGGTAGCCCGCCTCCAGGATGCGGAAGGCGAGGCCCGAGCCCTCGCCGGCGCTGCCGGCCACGAACTCGGCGACGATGGCGCCGATCAGCGCCAAGCCGCCGGAGATGCGCAGCCCGCCCAGGAAATACGGCAAGGCCGTCGGCAGCCGGAGGTGCCACAGCACCTGCAGCCGCGATGCGCCGTAGAGCTGCATCAGGTTCAAGAGATTGTGGTCGGCGGAATTGAGGCCGATGGTGGTGTTGGAAAGGATCGGGAAGAAGGCGACGATCCAGGCGCAGATGAGGAGGGCCACGGTCAGGTTGGGCACATAGATGATGATCAAGGGCGCGATCGCCACGATCGGCGTCACCTGCAGGATCACCGCATAAGGAAAGAGGCTGAGCTCGACCCAGCGGGAGCTGGCGAACAACACCGCCAAGCTCACCCCACCCACGACCGCCACCGTCAGCGCCAGGAAGGTTACCCTCAGCGTGTTCACCAGCGCCGGGAAAAGGATGTGCCAATCCTTCACCATGGAGCGGGCGATGTCGCTCGGCGCCGGCAGGATGTACCAGGGAATCTCCCAGATCCGGCACATCGCCTCCCAGCCGGCGACCATGAGCACCCCGATGGCGATCGGCGCCAGCACCCGCGCCATCGATCCGGAGGCAAGGCCGGGCACAAGGCGCTGGCGATCGCCATTGGCACGTTCCGAAGCCATTCCTCCCCTCAGTCGGCGGTCATGGCGTCGTGCAGATGCTGCGACACCAGCCGGCAATAATCGTTGTAGGTGCCGGACGTGCGGAGGCCTTCCGCACGCGGATAGGGAATCTCGATGTCGAGGTCGGCGATGATCCGCCCCGGGCGCTTGGTCATGACGGCGATGCGGCTCGACAGGTAGACGGATTCATAGACGCTGTGGGTAACGAAAACGACGGTCCAGCCCTGGCGTTGCCAAAGCGCCAAGAGATCGTCGTTGAGACGGAAGCGGGTGATCTCGTCGAGCGCGGCGAAAGGCTCGTCCATCAACAGGACACGGGGCCGCGTCACCACGGCACGGGCGATGGAAACGCGCATCTTCATTCCGCCCGAGAGCTGGCGGGGATAGCGGTCGGCGAAGCCCTCCAGCCCCACCATGGCGAGCGCTTCGGCGACGCGATCCTCGGCTTCCGCACGGGAGAGGCGGGCGATCTTGAGCGGCAGCAGCACGTTTCCCGCGACCGTCGCCCAAGGCATGAGCGTCGGCTCCTGGAAGACGAAGCTGAGCCCATGGCTAGGACCGGCGGCCCCCGAGGTACCCGCCCCCGGCCAGACGATGGTGCCGCTGGTAGGCTCGCCCAGGCCGGCGATCATCCTCAGCACCGTGCTCTTGCCGCAGCCGGACGGTCCCAGCACGGAGAGAAATTCGTTGCGGCCGATGGCCAGCGAGAAGTCGCGGACCGCAACGGTTCCCTCGGAAAACACCTTCCCGATCCGCTCGAGGCGAACCAGCTCCGCTTGGCCGGCAAGGCCCCGGCTCGCCTCCTCGTATGCGGTCATGCCGGGGGATCCATCCTCGCCGTCGCTTGGGGGTGGCAGGCGGAAGCGGACCCTCACCCGCTCGCGGGTTGCGCGGCGGGCGAAGGCTCATGGGCGGCGCGGCGGCGCTTCACGGTCGTCGCGCGATCTCGTCGGCGACTACAGGCCGACTTTCTTGTTGACGAACTGCAGAGTGAATGCCTTCTGCCAATCCATGGTGGCGGGGTAGACCCCGAACGCCACCGCATCCTCGAAGCTCTGTTTCCACCGCTGCGCGGTCATGGCGCCGATGCCCAATGTCTTGGAGTCGCCGGAATCGACGATGCCGTACTTGATCATCGCCTGTCGCGAGAACTCGAGCTGATCGTCAGCCATCTCCGGGTTGTCCTTCTTGATGAGGTCGTTTCCGGGCTTGGGATTGCCGAAGAGGTAGTCCTTCCAGCCGAGGATGCTGGCATCGACGAAGCGCTGCACCAGGTCCGGCTTCTCGGTGACCAGCTTGAGGCTGGTCTCGATCGTGGTCGAGTAGGTGGCATAGCCATAGTCGGCGAGCAGGTGGACCACCGGCTGCACGCCCGCCTTCATCACCGCGAAGGGCTCGCTGGTGGCGTAGCCCTGCATGCTGAGGCTCTTGTCGGCGAGGAAGGGCTGCGGGTTGAAATTGTAGGGCAGCACCATGTCGTCGGTGAAGCCGAAGCGCTTCTTGAGATAGGGGTAGTAGGTCTGCAAGCCGGACTTGCCGACGAGGATCTTCTTACCCTTGAGCGCCGGCAGCGTGTCGTTGCCTTGGCCCGGGTGGGAGATGATCACCTGCGGGTCCTTCTGGAATATGGACGCGACCGCGAGGAACGGCAGGCTCTTCTCGGCGAAGGCGAAGGCCTCGTCGTTGTTGCCGCCCATGGTGAAGTCGATGCGCCCGGCCGCCAGCAGGAGCGTGTTGTCGACATTGGGTCCGCCCTGGCGGATGGTCACGTCGAGGTTGAACTTGGCGTAGATACCGGCGGCGACTGCCTGATAATAGCCGCCATGCTCAGCCTCGGCCTTCCAGTTGGTTCCCTTGGTCACCTTGTCCTGGGCGGCCGCCGGCAGTGCCGTCACCAGCATGGCGGCGGCGAGCCATTGCAGGCGGCCAGCGCGGCTTGGGTTAATCCGGATCATGCATCCTCCTCGGGGCTAAGCAGGCCAGACTTATAGCTGGATCAGGGTGGCACGGATCAAGCGCCGGGCGCAGCAACTCTCATACCGCTCTGATACAGTGCCGCCGGCGGCAAAACCAGGCGATCGGCAAGGGTTTCCTGGGCGATTTATGGGCAAATTGAACGAAGAATCGGCAGGTGGGGCGGGATGCAGCAAGGTGGGGCGGCCAGCGCGCAAGACAATGACAGCGGGGCCACGCCGGAGAGGCTGGGCGCCTTCGTCGAGCGCGCGCGAATCCATCTCCGAGGGCACCCCGGAGGCCCGCTCGCCGGCCTCACCTTCGCCGCCAAGGATCTCTACGACGTAGCCGGCGTCACCACCGGCGCCGGCTCGCCGGAGTATCTGGCGACCCACGCCCCCGCCACAAGGCATGCCCCGGCGGTGGCGGCGCTCTTGGATGCCGGCGCCACCCTCATCGGCAAGACCCAGACCGACGAGCTGGCCTTCAGCTTGAACGGCGAGAATCATCATTACGGCACGCCCATCAATCCCGCCGCCCCCTTGCGGGTCCCGGGCGGCTCGTCCAGCGGTTCTGCCTCGGCCGTGGCGGGCGGGCTCGTCGACTTCGCGCTCGGCACCGACACCGGCGGCTCGGTGCGCGTCCCCGCCAGCCACCAGGGCATCTACGGCATTCGCACCAGCCATGGCGCGATCTCGCTCGCCGGCATCGTGCCCCTGGCTCCGAGCTTTGATGTCGTCGGCTGGTTCGCCCGCGAGCCCGAGCTGATGGCGCGCGTGGGCGAGGTGCTGCTGCCGCCGGCGAAACCGATACCGGCGCGGCGGCTCCTTGTCGCCGATGACGCCTTCGCTTTGGCGGAACCGGATGTGCGCGCTTCGCTGATGGCCGCGCTCAAAGAGATCGCGCCGGCGCTTGGGCCTGTCCACCATCTCAGGCTTGCGCATGAAGGGCTGGAGGCCTGGCTCGATTGCTTCCGCAAGCTACAGACGGCCGAGGCCTGGGCGAGCCATGGCCACTGGATCGAGCGCGCCAAGCCCGATCTCGGTCTGGGGGTGCGGGAGCGCTTCCTGGCGGGCTCGCGGCTCACCGAGGCGGATCTCGCCCCGGCGCTGGCCGGCAGAGAGCGGGTGCGAGCCAGGCTCGCCCAGATCATGGAGCCGGGCGACGTGCTGTGTCTGCCTTCGGCGGCCGATATCGCGCCCCTGAAAGGGTCCTCAGGCGAGACTCTGGAGCGGTTTCGCACCCGCACCCTCAGTCTCACCTCGACCGCCGGGCTCTGCGGTTTGCCGCAGATAAGCCTGCCCTTGGGACGGGCGCGCTCGGTTCCGGTCGGGCTCTCTTTGGTGGGTGTGGGCGGCGCCGATCGCGCGCTCCTGGATCTGGCGCGGCGCTTCGGGCCGAACGTCGCGGCTAGAGGCGCCTAGTGTGCCGGTTCCGAAGTTCGCCGGCATCGCCGGCGAACTTCGGAACGGTCGGCACACTTTATATTCAATAAGCGAGTGTCGACCTGAATCGGAAATTCGTGGCCACGAATTTCAGATTCACGACACTAGGAATCATAGGCGACCAGCGCGGTGAACGGCACGTCGAGCCGCGAGCGGCCATTGAGGAAGCTGAGTTCAATGATTGCCGCCGCCGCCGGCACCACGCCGCCCACTTGACGGATGAGGTTGATCGCCGCTTGCAAGGTTCCGCCGGTGGCCAGCAGATCGTCCAGCACGACGACGCGCTGCCCCTTTTTTACGGCGTCGGCTTGGATCTCGACGGTGTCGGTTCCGTATTCGAGGTCATAGGTGTGGCGATGCGTTGGGCCGGGCAGCTTGCCCTTCTTGCGCACCATGATGAAGCCGCAGCCGAGCTTGAGTGCCAGCGGTGCCGTCAGCAGGAAGCCACGGGACTCGATGCCGGCGAGAAGGTCGGGCCGGTGCGGACGAATCGCCTCGTCGAGCTGGTCGACCGTCGCCTGCCAGGCCGCCGGGTGCGCGAGCAAGGTCGAGATGTCGTAGAAAAGAATGCCAGGTTTCGGGAAATCGGGAATGCCGCGGATATGCGCCTTGATGTCCATGAACCCTCGCGGCCTCGACGCCGTCCCGGTGAGTCTCCAGCGGCCTCACATACACTGGATGCTCGGGATCGAAAAGGCCGAGAGGGTTGATGCCGCTGCCTCGGCGGCAAACCTCAAGGTCCGGGCCACGGACCGAAAGAGCCGGCCATGGTTCTCCTCTGGTAGAAAGGGCTCCTAGGGGGCGGGCCCTCAGTCATTCCGAGTAATTATCTAAAACTAGATCAAGCTTCAGGATCGTTCGCCTAGCCGAGGATCTGTCCGGGGTACTCAGGCGGGCCCCGCTAATTTTGCTGCTGACAAAATCCAATAAATCGATTATTTTACCGAGATCAGCGCAAAATGCGCCCCATGGTGAGCGGGTCTACGGCGCCTGTGCTCCCAGTAAAGCCGCAGTAGGCGTAAGGCTTAGACCTAGAAGAATCGAGCGGAGGGCGGATGACCGGGCTCGCGCGGGAGGATCAAGACCTCCTCCATCACGGGCGGCAAGCAGAGCGGCTGTACCAGGCGCTTTCTCGTTTCTTGGGCCTCAGTATTCTCATTGGCCCGATCCTGTTTGGCGTCTGGTTCGCGTCCACCGCCATGGAGGACGTGAAGCCGCTGGAGCCGCTGCCGCCCCCCAGAATCGCCCCGCTTCCGGCCATACCGGCCGAATCGGGCGCGCTCGCCCCTGGCCAATCGGCCTTGCCGAAGGTCAATATCGCCTCCGGCCGGTACGAGCCGAAGCCTCCGCAGAACTAGCCGAGCCCGCCTTCGTGCTGGGCTTTTGGCCGATGGCGGCGCCGGATTAGCCGCGGCGGGCCTTCGCCGCGAGCCGATGGAACGCCGTCGGCGCCTCGCCGTCCGCCTCCAGATGTCGTCCGATCACCTCCGCGCACTCGGCCGAGCTCAGCAGCGAGGTGTCGACTTCGAGGTCGTAGATCCCGGGACCGTGTACGGCGCGCTGCCACCGGAGGACCGGGGCGGGCTTGGGGTCCTCGGCCGTGCCGATCAAATATTGGTCCTCTCGCCCGGCTTCGCCCGCGTTGCGCCGTTCCATGATGACCTCGATGGGGCAGCGGACGCCCACGAACAGCGCGGGCAGGCCTTGCAGGCGGCGCGCGCAGTCGGCCAGGAGCTCTCGCCCCGCTCGATCGGCGCCGTGGTGCCCGACGTCCGCCACCACGTTCAACCCCAACCGGCTGTGGGCGGCGATGGAGTCGTAGAGGGCGGCGTAGAAGACCGGAACCAGGGGCTCGATGTCCGGCCGCTCCCCCCCGGGCCGCAGACCGAGGCCCGGCCGGTATCGCGCCGGCGTCATGTGTCGCACATAGACGTCCACGCCCAGGTTCATCCATGGGCCTTCGAAGGTCTCCTGGATCGCCGCCGCAATGCTCGATTTGCCCGATCGCGGCACGCCGTTCAGGATCACGATCCGCCCAGGCTCCATCGCGCGCGCTACCCCCTCGGCTCGAGCCCAGATCCCACCCTCAGTCCTTACTCAAGTGCGATCGTGACCGCCAGCGCTTCATGGTCGGAGATGGTCACGCCCTTTGCGTCCACGGCGGCGAGGATCGCCGGCGCCTCGCAGCGAAGCCCGCGGCTGAACAGCCAGTCGATTTTGCCGAAGGGCGGCGCCGGCGTGCCGTCCGGGCGCGTGCGCTGGGTTGCGGCGTGAGCGAAGTTGCATCGGGCCCAGTCGTAGCCGCGCCGGCTTAGCTCGGCGAACATCGGCTCGTAGGCGACGGGATCGACGAGGCGCATCGGATCGCGCAAGAGCGCCGCTCGCTGGATTTCCGCGTCGCGCTTCTCCGGCAGGCTGAAGGTGCTGGTGTTGAAGTCGCCGCCGATCAGGACCGGTCGCCCCGGCGCATGGGCATCGACGGCATCCAGCATGACCCGCGTGGAGAGCAGCCGATCCTCCGGATCGGTGTGGCTCTCATAGTGCGCCGAAACCAGGAGCGCCGTCGTTCCCGCGAGCGGGATCTCGGCCGCGACCGCGATGCGGCCGCCGACCCGGCGCTCGCCGAAGGCGCCGTTGAACCAGCGCCCGGAGGTTTCCAGGCGGATCAGCCCCGGGCGCGCCAGGCGATGCCGCGAGACGATGCCGCCACCATGCAGGCCGGCCGCGTTCATCTGGCCCAGGTGCCAGCTGCGCTCGCGCTGATCGCCGAGATCCAGCTCGACGAACTCCGCGGCGAACAGGTAGCCGCTGCCGAGCCGGGCCGCCAGCTCGGCGATGGTATGCCGGTTGTCCGAGCGGGCCATGCCGACATCGACCTCGCACAGCAGCAAGGCATCGGCCTGAAGCCCGCCGAGGAAGCCGACCGACGCCTCGAAGTATTTCAGCCGCTCGGCGTTCCAGAAGACGATGCGCGCGCGGTCGACCGGCGCGGCCGCGGTCGGCGGAGCCCGATGCTCGATCGCCGTCAGCGCCGGCAGCCGGCCGAAGGCGGCGGTAAAGGCCGCTTCGCTCACCGGTCCGTCGAGGATCGCCTGGCGTTCGCCGAGGCTTGGGCTTTCGAGCCCATCGACCGTGCGGGTGATCAGCATCGAAGCGTCGGTTCAGGCGGCGAGATCGATGGTGGCGTTCTTGATCCGCTTGCCGCTTGCCGCGTCGAACAGCAGGCTCTGGGCGATGGCGAAGCTGAGCTCTTCCTCGACGCGGAACCGAGCGGTGGCGCCCGGCTCCAGCGCCCGCAAGGTTCCGAGCGGTGTTGCCAGATGGTAGATGGTCTCGCGGCCATGGGGTTCGAGGTCGCTGACCCGCGCCCGGAGGCTGCCGTCGCCGAGCCTGACCGCCTCCGGGCGGATGCCGAGCACGACCTTGCCGGACGCCCCGTCGACACCCGCCAACGTCGCCTCGCCCAGGCGCAGGGCGCCGCGGTCGGCCTCGCCCTCGAGCAGATTGATCGTGGGCGAGCCGATGAAGCTCGCGACGAACAGGCTGTCGGGGGTGTGGTAGAGCGCATCGGCGGTGCCGATCTGCTCGATGCGGCCCTTGCTCATGCAGATGATGCGGTCGGCCATCGTCGTCGCCTCGACCTGGTCGTGGGTGACGAGGATCGTGGTGACGCCGACGCTGCGATGCAGGCGGCGGATCTCGCTGCGCATGGTCAAGCGGAGCGTCGCATCGAGATTCGACAAAGGCTCGTCCAGCAGCAGCAATTGCGGTTCCTTGACCAGAGCGCGGGCTAGGGCCACGCGCTGCTGCTGCCCGCCGGACATCTGCCCCGGGCGTCGGTCGAGCAGCTCCTCCACATGCACCAGGCGGGCGGCCGCCAGGACGCGCCGCTGCGCCTCGTCCTTCTCCACCTTCTTGAAGCGGAGCGGAAAGAGGATGTTGTCGCGGGCGGTCATGTGCGGGTAGAGCGCGTAGGATTGGAAGACGATGCCGACATTGCGGTCCCGCGCTTCCACCTCGTTGATGCGGGCACCGTCGAAGAGAATGTCGCCGGCGCTGGGGGCATAGATGCCCGCCAGCAGGTTCAAGGTGGTCGACTTGCCGCAGCCCGAGGGGCCGAGGATCGCCACGAACTCGCCGTTGGCGATGTCGAGGTCGAGGGGCTCGATCGCCGCCACCTCGCCCCAACGCTTGGCCACGCCTTTGAGCTCGATCCGCGCCATGGTCAGCCTTTGATTCCGCCGATGTTCATTTGCGTGAGGTAGCGCTGGGTGAAGGCGTAGAGGACGACGCTGGGCAGCACGTAGAAGACGCCGACGGCGGAGACCATCGCGTAGTCGACCCCCATCATGTCGTCCTGCATCCAGAAGAGGTAGAGGCTCATCGTCCAATTGGCCTTCTCGATGAGCAGCGTGCGCACGAACACGTATTCTTCCCAGCCGCGCAGGAAGGCGAACACTCCCACCGCGAGCATTCCGACCTTCACCTGCGGCAGGACGACCATCCAGAACGCTTGACGCCGCGAGGCGCCGTCGGTCATGGCGCTCATCTCGATGTCCCAGGGCACGGCATCGAAGAAACCCTTCATGACGAAGATGGCGAAGGGCAGCTCGAGCGCGGCCACGACCAGAACGACGCCGGTAATGGTGTCGAGCAAGCCCACCCAATAGAGCAGCAGGAAGATCGGGATCGTGAGGGTGAGGAGCGGGAAGGCTTGCAGGATCAGCAGGCCCTTCAGATAGGCCGCACGGTGCCGGAAGTCGTAGCGAGAGAGATAGTAGCCGGCGAGCGTGCTGGAGACGACGACCAGCGTCATCTGAATGAGGGCGAGCGCCAGCGAATTGAAGAACGCCGTCCACACGCTGGGGAACTTGGCGCCGACGCCGGCGGTGCCGGTGACCCGGTCGGCGATGTTGGCGCTCCACAGGAAGCGCCAGTTGTTGAGGTTGAGGTGAGGGACGGTGACCCAGCCCAGCGCCGCCAAGGTCGCCAGGCCGAGTGCCATCTCCAGCCGAAACCGCCGTTTCTCGTCGTCGATGCCGGCGCGCAGCATCGACCAGAGGAGGAGCGCGGGGAACACCACCGCAAGCGTGCGCCAGAGCACGATGGTATCGGCTCCGGCGCGGCCCGACAGCGACACCGTCACCAGCCAGAGATAGGGGATGACGATCGGCAGAGAGCCCAGGACCAGCACACAATAGAGCAGCACGACGGTCGCCCGCCGACGCAGGCGGCCGCGCTCGGCCAGCCGCTCCCACTCGCGGGCCGGCACGGGTGCGGGGATGGCGGCAGCCGCGCTGGTCATGACACCTCGATGCGCGGCTTCTGCAGGAGCGCGCGCATGTCGAAGAAGCGCCACAGCACGAGGGCCACGACGATCCCGGCGGCCACCAGGCCCAGCGCCAAGGCGGCACCATAGGCGTATTGCCCGTTGCCGAAGGCGCGGTTGTAGACGTAGAGGGCGTAGACCGTGGTGTCGTAGAACGGGCCGCCATCGGTGATGAGCCAGATGTATTCGAAGCTGACCAGGAGCGCCAAGGCCTGGTAGAGGGTGACGAAGCTGAGCTGCCAGCGGATCGCCGGCAGGGTCACGTGGCGGACGATGGCGAGACCGCCGGCGCCGTCGACCCGTGCGGCGTGGAACAGGTGCTCGGGGATCGAACGGATGGCGCTGGTGAAGATGATCATGCCGAAGGACGCGCCGACGAAGCCGTTGGCGAGAATGACCACCAGCATCGGCGCGTCGCTCTTGAGGTCGAGGCGCGGCATGCCGAGCCCGACCAAGATCTGATTGAGCAGCCCGTAATCCGTCGGCGCCACCACCCAGGTCCACAACAGCGCGTAGACGACCGAGGGACTCATGCGCGGCAGCAGCCACACGGCGCGGAAGAAGCCGCCGGCGCGCTCGGGCAAGGCGGCGGTGAGCAGCGCTAGGATCAGGCCGTAGGTCACGTTGAAGATCGCCAGCGTGCAAATCACGTAGGTCAGCGTCGTTCCCATGACGCTGAGGAGCCGGCGATCGCCGGTCACGCGCAGGACGTTCTCGGTGGTGAAGCCCGTAACCTTGAGATTGCGTCCCATATCGGTGAACGCCAAGCCGAGGTCGACGATGACCGGCCCGAGATAAAACAGCGCCAGCAGCAAGGTCGCCGGCCCGAGAAACAGCAGCCGGTCGATGCGCTGGCGCGACACAGCGCCGATTCTGTTGGGTTTCAGTGCCATGTGTTCGCTAGTGAGGCCAAAGACCCTCACCCGCCTCGCTATCGCTCGGCACCCTCTCCCGCATTGCGGGAGAGGGACGGGGTGAGGGTCTTATCCTTGATGCTACGCGCTAGATCCGCTCAGCCCACGATCTTGACGTCGTTCTTGAGCTGGTTGTTGATCTCGTCTTCCATGAAGTCGACCGCCTGCGCCGGGGTGAGCCGGCCGGTCTCCACCCCCTGGAGGGCCTTGAACAGGATGCCGTTGTAGCGGCCGAACTCGGGATGGTTCGGCATGAAGGTGGCGCGCGCCAGCATCGGCATCGCCGCTTGCAAATACCAGGCCTTGACATAGTCGGGCATGCCCGCCGCGCCATTCATGATCGCGGTGTGGGCCGAGCTCGAGGCATGCTGCACGTTGTAGAAGGGCAAGCTCGCATAGGCGACGAGCTGGGCAGCGAGTTGCGCCTTCGCCGACTTCGGGTTCACAACGTAGACGATCGGGTGCGAGAGATTCTTCGGCTCGCCGCCTTTGACCGCGGCCGGCGCGTGAATCCAGCCGATCTTCTTGAAGTACGCATCCTTGTCGTTGGGCCAGTTGGCGCCCTTGGCGTCGCCGAGTTGCCATTCGCCCACCGCCCACACGCCCTGGTGATAGATGAAGGTCTTCTCGGTCTTGAAGCCGCCCTGGATCTCATCCCAGTTCATCGCCGTGTTGTTCTTCGGCGTGACGCCATTGGCGGCGTTCCAGGCGAACCACTCCAGGCCCTTCTTGATCTCGGCCTTCGGGAACAGGAGCTTGCCCGAAGCGTCGTCCAGGAACTTGGCGCCGAAAGCAGCGAAGGTCATCAGGTAGTCCGGACCGGAATTCGGCCGGTGGATGATGCCGATCTGGGCCGCACCCTTGTCGACCACTTCCTTGGAGAGCTTGGACAAGTCCTCCATGGTGAACTCGCCCTTTTCGACCATCGCCGGGAGACCGTCGACGAAGCTCTCGGGCTTGCCGATCTTCCGCAGCATGTCCTTGTTGTAGAAGAACATGCGGATCTCGGAATCCTGCGGAATGGCGTGGATCTTCCCCTGGTACTTGGTCGAATTCCACAAGGCCGGAATGATGTCGGCGAAGGCCCACGGGTTGGCCTTCACGAATTCTTCCAGATTCATGGCATAGCCGGACTTGGCGAACTCGCCGACCCATTCATGGGCGGTGACGTAGACGTCCGGCCCCTGATTGACCGAGAACGCCTTCAGGATCTGGAGCGCATCGTCGTCATAACCGGTGGCCGGTCCTTCGAAGACGTCCACCTTGACCGTCTTGTCGCTTCCAGCCGCCTTGAGGGCGGCGTTGAGCGGGCCGGCGGCGGCGACGATGTTGGCGGTGCGCAGCGGCCCGGATTTGTCGGCGCGCGACCACAGCTTGACGACGACCTCTTCGGCCTGGGCACAAGGAGCCTGCGCCAGCGCCACGCCGCCGGCGACCAGCGCCGCGGCCAGAATTCTCAGCATTGCCATGTCCAATCCTCCCACTTCCGGCCCACCATTGCGGCGGGCGGGGCTACGCCGTTGTATCGGCGAGCGATGACAGGATAATGAACCGCGGCGCGGGCCTGTCAACAAACTGTCATAAGTGGCGTCTAGCGAAGCGGATGCCCTTGCGCATCGATGAGATCGTAGAAGCTGCGCCTGGGGTCGGTGAGGCGGCGGGCTTCGGCGGGGGTGACGAGGGGATCGGCGCGGCCGTTCCACACGGTAATCCATGCGCCAGGGGCGGCCTGTAGCCGAGCCACGGCGCCGGAAGAGGCCGCGATCGGGGCGGCGCGGAGGCAAACCGTCACCCTTCCGTCGACCGGGGCCGCCAGACGCAGCATGTCGAGGGCCATGGCCTCGCTGTAGGACCCGCCGGCGACAGGGCCGGTGGTCCAGCCGAGCGACAGGACCGCCTCCCTGAACGCCCCACACCGGGCAATGAAGCCGGCGGCCTGGAACAAGGACGGGTCTCCGCCGGGACCCGGCAGAACATCGGCATTGAGCATGATCGGGATGGCGAGCCGCCCCGCCGCGCGCATGGAAGTGAGCTTGGCGAGACAGGGATCGACGACTGCGGGGTGCTTGAAATCCAGCTTGGCGCCTTTGCCCCCGCCGGCGACCGCTTCGATCCAGGCTTCGAAAGTAAGATCGCTGGTGCTGGCCGGCGGGTGCGCCATCATGACGCCGCCGGCTTCCGGCAGCCAGGAGATGTCGGCCTCGATCACATGTGTGTCGGCGTCGCTGAGATAGGCATCCAGGGCGGTGCTGGAATTGACGCCATGGGCCCAGTTCATCTCGCCGGGTGTGCCAAGGCCGAAGAAGGCGGGGATGTCAGACAGCATAAGCGCGTGCGCTCATGCGCTGCCTCGGCGAGAGTCGACGCCGCTGCCGGCGAGCGAGGCCGATTGCGGGTGCGCTGAGCTCCGGGCGGGCTCCGCTTCTCATTTGATCGACGCGCGGTTGCTCCAGCCGATCGGACGTTCGCCGATCACTGTCGTGCGATAGAGCAGCCGCTGCCACCGGTCCATGTCATAGGGCGTGGCCGTATGCATGACCATGCGATTGTCCCAGATCACGAGATCGTTGACCGACCATCCGTGCCGATAGAGAAAGCGCGGCTCGGCGATGAGGTCATAGAGACGCTTGATAAGCGCGCGGCCCTCCGACGGCGTCATGCCGTTGACGCCGGTGCAGTCGTCGAGGCCGATATAGATGCCTTCTCGGCCGGTCTCAGGGTGAATCCGCACCACGGGATGCGCGCAATCCGGGTTCTGAGCGCGTTGCTCCGCCGATAGCGGCGGTTTGTTCGGCTCGCGCCGTGTCTCGTACAGGGCCACGTAGCTGTAGTTCGCCGTGAGCGGTCGGATCCGGTCCCGCTCGTCTTCGGAGAACGACAGGAAGGCCTGCTGGACGCTGGCGAAGAGCGTGTCGCCGCCCTCCGGCGGAACCTTGACGCCGTAGAGCGCGGTGTACGCCGAAGGGCGCTCCTTGTAGCTCAAATCGGTGTGCCATCCATAGCCGTCGAAGCGGCTACCGAGCGGCCGCCCGTTCTCCACGATGTTGGAAAGCACATAAATGTTCCGGAAACCCGGCAGGGTGAACTTCCCAAGAACGGGCGTCTCTGGCTCGCCGAACAGCCTTGTGAAGGCGAGAAGGTCGTCGGGGGACAAGTCCTGGTCCTTGAAGACGAGGACGCCGCGGTCGAACAACAGCGAGCGCACGGCTTTCGCACCGGTTTCGTTGCCGATGCGCTTGACGTCGAAGCCGCGGATCTCCGTCGCCAGATGGGCGGTGAGCGGCCGCACGACGGCTCCTTCCGGAAGGGTGATCATGGACGGAGCCTCCTCTCGATGGAAATGGCGCCTCAATTGCCCGAGGCCGCCAGGCAAGCGGCGATCTCGGCCGCGAGCGCGGCGTTGCTGCGTATGAGCGCGATATTGGCGGCAAGGCTGCGGCCCTGGGTCAGAGTGTTGACGCGCGCCAAAAGGAATGGCGTCAGCTCCTTGCCGACGACGCCCGACGTCTCCGCCTCCAGGCAGGCCTCGGCGATGCAGGCCTCCACCAGCTCTGCCGGGAGCGCTTCGGCTTCGGGCAGCGGGTTGGCGACGAGAAGGCCGCTCGGTAGACCGAGCCGGAAATGCACTCCGATCACGCGGGCAATCTCGGCCGCCGTCTCGAAGCGGGCGCCGATGCGCCGACCGCTGGAGCGGACGAAGAACGCCGGGAACTCGTCGCTGCGATAACCCAGGACCGGCACGCCTTCGGTTTCCAGGTACTCAAGCGTCTTCGGGATATCGAGGATCGATTTGACCCCGGCGCAAACGACCGCGACCGGCGTTCGGCCGAGCTCGGCCAAATCGGCCGAGATGTCGAAGCTCGATTCGGCGCCGCGGTGGACGCCGCCCACGCCGCCGGTCGCAAAGACGGGGATGCCGACCTTGGCGGCGATCCGCATCGTCGCGGCAACCGTCGTTCCCGCCGAAGCGCAGCAGACGATCGCCGTGGCGAGGTCGCGGGTGGAGGCCTTGATCACGGTGCCGCCGCCCCGCGCCAAGCGCGCGAGGGTCGCCTCGTCGAGGCCGACACGTATATGCCCATCCACCACCGCGATCGTTGCCGGAACCGCCCCCGCGCGTCTGACGGCTGCCTCGACAAGCTGGGCGGTCGCGAAATTGTCCGGATAAGGCATGCCATGGGTGATGATGGTCGATTCCAGCGCCACCACCGGCCTGCCCGCCGCCAGCGCCGCCCGCACCGGCTCGTGGATCTCGATGTCGCTCGGGCTCGCGACCAACCCCTGCATCCTTAGATCTCCGCCGGAGCCATTTGGGCGATGCGACGCATGCTGTCGGCGAGATAATGCGTCGAGAGCTGCGGGTGCACTGTGGCCTCGGTCTCGGTGGTGAGTGCTGCCAACAGCGCGCCGATCCTGGCCGCGGCAACATGATCGTCGCCGCTGAGCATGCGATAGAGAGTGCCGGCGATGAGCGCGTCGCCGGCGCCCGTCACATCCATGGCGGTGGCCGGCACTGCCGGGATCGCGGTCCGGCAGCCGGCGGAGTCGACCAGAAGCCCGCTTGCGCCTTGGGTCAGGATCACCGTTGCGGCACCTGCATCGCGGAGCGCCGCCGCCGCCGCTTCCGCGGTCGCCGCAGCGCGTCCATGGACCGCGTTGAAATAGGCTTCCGCCTCGTCCGTGTTCAGGAACAAGAGATCAATCCCATCCAGCTCCCGCGGCAGGCGCTCGGCCTTCGGCGCCGAAACGGGGTCGACGGCAAGGCGAAACCGCGCACCTCGACGGCGCGCGACCAGCGCCGCCAGTACCGGGGCCGGCAGGTTGCAGTCGGCAAACACCCAGGCGGCGGACGCCAAATGCGGCCACAGCCGCTCGAGATCGGCGATCGTGATCGCATCGAAGATGTCCATATCGGCGATGCCGAGGAAGAGCTCATGGTCAGGCCCGAGCAGCGCTGCGTACTCGCCCGTGGAACGGCCGGCCGCGACGATGACGCCTGCCGTGTCGACACCTTGGTGCTGAAGATGGCGGATCAACGCGCGGCCGTTCTCGTCGTCGCCGACCATGGTTGCGAGGCTGACGCTGACGCCGAGCCGAGCCAGGTTCTCGGCGACGTTTCTCGCCACGCCGCCGAAGCTGCGCCGCCCTTCGACCGGGTTGGAGGTGCCAAAGCGCAGCGGCCCGTGCGTCAGGTATTTGCGATCGATGGTGGCGCCGCCGAGGCAGGCGATCCGATTCGCCTCGGGCAGCACATAGGCGCGGCCGAGAATGTAGCCCTTGCGCGCGAGCTGCGTGATGTGCGCGGCCACGGTCGAGCGGGCGAGACCGACGGCATTTGCAATTTCTTGCTGGCCGGAGAAGGGATTGCGGGCAACCGCCGCGAGCACGGCACGCTCCTGATCGCCTAAGTCGTCCATGGCCTCTGGGTGGGCTGCTGGGGCAGTTGCCCTAGATGGCCAACAACAGACGAGCTTGTCAACGACTGTTTGTCGAGATACCGTCGTCGCCCTGGGTGCCGCCTGCGCGCGCGGGGCATCGAGACCCTGACGCGTGGAGGCAGTGCGCGAGACCATGGAGCCGCGGTAGGCCATGCATTCGTCCCGGCGATCACCGGCGATCCCGCTGATCGACATCGCACCCGCGGTCGCCGGCGGCGCGGCCGAGCGGGCGGTCGATGCGGTCAGAGAGGCCTGCGGGCGGATCGGCTTCTTCCTGGTGACCGGCCATGGCGTGCCGGAGCCCAAGATCCGCAGGCTGCATGATCGGGCGCTCGCCTTCTTCGGGCGGCCGGATGCGGTGAAGCGCGGGCTCCCGCAGGGCGCCGCGCAGCAGGGCGGGGCCATGTTCGCGCCCGTCGAGGACGAGGCGCTGGCGGCCACCCGCGGCGTGGCCACGCCCGGAGACTTCAAGGAGAGCCTCAACTACGGACCCCGCCTGATGGGTGCCCCCTGGCCCGATGATCCCGCCGGACTCCGCCAAGCCTTTGAGGCGTACTTCCTCGAAATGGAGCGCCTGGCCCACTGCCTGCGCCGGATCTTCTGCCGGGCGCTCGGCCTCGCCGAGACGTATTTCGAGCCATCCTTCACCGATCATCTTTCCGCCCTCAGGGTCATCCACTATCCCGAGCAGGCGACGGCTCCCCGCCCGGGTCAGCTCCGGGCCGGCGCCCACAGCGATTACGGCTTTCTCACCATTCTCTGGTCGGACGCGGCTCGCGGTGGCCTGCAAGTGCGCACGCGGGCGGGCGAGTGGATCGACGCGCCGGTCGTTCCCGGCGCGTTCGTCGTCAATATCGGCGATGCGCTCATGCGCTGGACCAACGATGGATGGGTCTCGACCCTGCATCGGGTCGCCAACCCGCCGAAGACCGGAATCAGCAGTCGGCGCGTATCGATCCCATTCTTCCTCAACCCCAACGAGGACACGGTGATTCGATGCCTCGAGCTCTTTGCCGGGCGTGGCGCCGGGTACGAGCCCGTGACCTATCGCGACTACATCCAGCTGAAGACGCGGCAGGCCTTCGGTGCTTAGGGTGCTGAGGCAGCCCGCGCGCCGCGGCGGTCGAGCGAGGCTCTGTCCGCCTGGCAATCACCGATAGCAACGAGACGAGGGATGGCAATCATGCAGGCTACACGACGGCAGGTGATGGCAGCTCTGGGCGGGCTCGCGGGACTGGGATTGTTCGGCCGCTGCGCCCGGGCGGCCGCGGACGACACGCTGGTGATCACCACGCTGGGCGGCGTCTGGGAGCAATTCTGGCGGCAAAGCGTGGCGCCCGCCTATCTCAAGCACCGCAATGCCGAGATCATCTTCGACGTCGGCAATGGCCGGGTCTTCACCGCCAATTTGCGCACCGCCGGCGACAAGCCGCCCTATTCCTTCGTGATGACCAACGAAGTCTTCGGCTCCGCCCTGCGCAAGGAAGGCTATTTCGAGAAGCTCGACCTGTCGCTAATCCCGAACTACCGAGACCTCTATCCCGTGTGCAAGATCGCAGGCGATTGGGCGGCGACCTGCACCATCTCGCCGATCGGCATCGGCTATCGGACCGATTTGGTGAAGACGCCGCCCAAGCGCTGGCGGGACCTCTGGGAGAACCCGGAGTTCCGCGGCAAGATCGGCCTCTACAACTTCGCCAACAGCGCCGGCAAGATGACGCTGCTGCTGGCGTCGCGGATCTTCGGCGGCGATCAGCGCAACGTCGACGCGGGCTTTGCCGCCCTGGGCAAGCTTGACCGCGTCATACAGGTCGACTTCAACCTGTCCACGATGATGGCCTCGGGGGAGATCATCGTGGCGCCCTTCGACGTGGGCGAGATCGTTCGCTTGCGCAAGCAGGGGCTGCCGGTCGCTTGCGCCGTGCCGGAAGAGGGCATGCTGGCTTTCGACCAGACCTTCAATGTTTGCCGAAACGGCCCGGCCAAGGCGCTCGCGTACGACTACATCAATTTCATGCTGTCGCCGGAGATACAGACGTTGCTTGCCGGCCAGTTCTACACCTCGCCGGTCAATGCCAAGGTGGAAATGACGGCGCAGCTCAAAGAGGACGTTCCGATCAACGGCGACGGCATGTCGCAAATCCTGTCCTGGGACTGGGACTTCGTGAACGAGCACGCGACGGAGTTCTCCGAGCGGTGGGCGAAGACGCTGCGTTAGGCCGCTTGCCCAGGGCGACGGCTGGGCCGACTCTCCCATGACCCGAGTCTCACTCGACGGGCTCGTCAAGCGCTACGGTCCCGTCCGCGCGCTCGACGGAATCTCGCTCGAAATCGTGGACGGCGCCTTCGTCTCGCTGCTGGGACCCTCGGGCTGCGGCAAGACCACGACGCTCAAGCTCATCGCTGGCTTCGAGGCCGCCGACCAAGGCTCGATCTGCTTCGACGGCGGGGACGTCTCCCGTGTTCCGGCCGAGCGTCGAAACATCGGCATGGTCTTCCAGAACTATGCGCTCTTTCCCCACATGACGGTGGCGGGCAACCTCGCCTTCGGACTGGAGGTCCGTCGCGTCGCAAAGCCGGAGATCGCCAAGCGCGTCCGCAGCGTGCTCGAGACGGTGCAGCTCGCCGAACATGCCGAACGCTATCCGCGTCAGCTGAGCGGCGGCCAGCAGCAACGCGTAGCGCTGGCTCGCGCCCTGGTGATCGAGCCGCGCATCTTGCTGCTGGACGAGCCGCTCGCCAATCTCGACGCGAAGCTGCGCGAGGAGATGCGGGTGTTCATCCGCGATCTGCAGCGGCGGGTGGGCATCACCACGGTCTATGTCACCCACGATCAGGCCGAGGCGATGACCATGTCCGACCTCGTGGTGGTCATGCTCCATGGCCGGATCTCGCAAGCGGGGCCGCCCGCGGAGATCTACGAGCGGCCGGCCTCGCTCGAGGTTGCGCGGTTCGTCGGGCAAGCGAACCTGATCGAGGCGCGCGTCATCTCGCGCGCCAACGGCGGCTGGACGTTGGCGACACCGCTCGGGCTGATGACGCTCCCCGGCGACCGGCAACTGGCCGAGGGTCAGCGGGCGATGGTCGTGGTGCGGCCAGAATCGATCGCCATGGCGCGGCCTGAGGCCGGAGGGGCCGGATGGTCCGGGCGTATCGCCGCCCGGTACTACTCCGGCAGCGTCGTCGACTATCGCGTCATGCTCGACTGCGGCACGGAGCTGCACGCGCAAGCAGGGTCGGGCATGGGCTTCTCCGAAGGCGACCCCGTGCGCGTCACGGTACCCGACGACCGAATCTGGGCGATTGCGGCGGCATGAACCCGACCCGCCAGAGCCCCATCCACCTGAACCAGGTGCGGCGCCTTTCGCTCATCGCCCCGGCCGCCGTGCTTTTGGTCGCCTTCCTCCTCCTGCCTTACCTCAACATCGTCCTCATGAGCCTCCGTCCGCCGGCCCAAGGCGCGCCTTACGGCGCCGGCTTCACGCTCGCCAACTACGCAAAGGCGCTCACCGATCCCTACTACCTCGGCAACCTCTTCGGCACCCTCTGGGTCGGTGCCGCCACGACCGTCGCCTGCCTCGTCCTTGGATTCCCGGTCGCCTGGCAGCTCGCCCGCGGCGCCGGGCGATGGCGCGGCCTCTGCTACGGCATCGTACTGTCGCCGCTTCTCGTCGGCATCGTCATCCGCAGCTTCGGGTGGACGATCCTCCTCGGCAACAACGGCCTCATCAATCGGGGGCTCGTCCGTCTCGGCGTGATCGAGGCGCCGCTGGCGCTCATGTACAACGGCCTTGGCATCGTGATCGCGCTCACGCACGTGTTTCTGCCATTCATGATTCTGCCGATCATGGGCGCGATCCAGGGCATCGATCCGGCATTGGAGACGGCCGCTCGCTCGCTCGGCGCCGCGAGGATGCGAATCTTCAGGCGGATCGTCTTTCCGCTCGCCATGCCCGGCATCCAATCCGGCTGCATCCTTGTCTTCGTGCTGGCGATCAGCAGCTATGTGACGCCCGTGCTGATCGGGGGCATGCGGGTGAAGACGCTGGCGGTGACCGTGGTGGACACTCTCATCGACGCCTTCCAATGGCCGTTCGGCGCGGCGCTGGCGCTCATCCTGACGTTTGCGGGAGCCGCTTGCGTCGCGATATTCGCCCGGGCGACCCGGATGCGCTGGGCCGTCCTCTAATGGCTCGGCTCGGCTTGGCGACGGCTTGTGGGCTCGTCTACTTGTTTCTGTTGGCGCCAATCGTTGTCGTGGCGGGAGCCTCGTTCAACGCCGGCGCCTTCCTCACATTTCCGCCGCAAGGCGTGTCGCTGCGCTGGTACGACACCTTCTTCCACAATGAGGTATTCCTGCGTGCGATCCGCACGTCGGTGCTGGTGGCCGCGATTACGACCGTGATTTCGGGCACGATCGGCACGGCGGCGACTATTTTCTATGTCCGCTACGCCGGCCGCCAGCGCGATTGGGTGCGCTTGGCGTTGCTCTCGCCGCTGCTCCTGCCCGACGTGCTGACGGCGATTGCGCTCTTGTTCTTCTTCTACACCATCGGTTTCGGCGGGCGCGGGCTCGCCGGCATGGTGGTCGGCCATGTGCTGATCACGCTACCATTCGTCTTCTTGAACGTCTCGGCCTCTCTGGACGGCCTCGATGAGACCTACGAGCTGGCTGCGCGCAGCCTCGGCGCGGGGCCGCTGCTGCGGTTCCGCCGCATCGTGCTGCCGCTGATCAAGCCTGGAGTAATCGCCGGCTGCATGTTCGCCTTCATCGTGTCGTTCGACACGTTCTCGATCTCGTTCCTGCTGAAGGGCATCGGCGGCAGCACCCTGCCCATTCAGCTATTCGACTATCTGCGCATGAATTTCACGCCTGAAGCGGCCGCGGTCTCGACCCTGAGCATCGCCTTGACCATCGCCGTTGTGGTCGTGGCGGAGACCGTGCTCAAGCTCAGGATCCAGCGGTTCTGAGCGACCGCTCGGGCGGCGGCGCGTCCAGCTAGACTGGGCGGTGTCGCCGGCCGCTGCCGCGATGCAGCACCTCGTCCGTCGACAGCACATCGCCCGGCTCCAGGTTCGAGCGCCGGGCGAGCTCGCGATAATAAGGGGTGAAGTCGGGACGCGTCGCGTCGAACAGCTCCTCGAAATCGTCGATGACGAAGTAGGTCTCTTGGAAATCATCGATCCGATAATTGGTGCGCATGATCCGCAACAGATCGAAGCGGAGACGATTGGGGCCCGGATCGTCGAGGGCGTAGACCGACTCGCCCTTGCTCGAGACGATGCCCGAGCCATAGATGCGCATGCCCGCATCGGTCCGCATCAGGCCGAACTCGACCGTGTACCAATAGAGCCGCGCCAGATTGTGCAGGCCGCCGAGCCGCAAGGCCTTGATGCCGCCCTCGCCATAGGCCTGCATGTAATCGCCGAACACCGGGTGCACCAGCAAGGGCACATGGCCGAAGACGTCGTGGAAGATGTCCGGTTCCTCGATGTAGTCGAGCTGGTCCGGCCGGCGGATGAAGCAAGTCGAGGGAAAGCGGCGGTTCGCCAGATGCTCGAAGAAGATCGCATCGGGCACCAGCCCGGGCACGGCGACGATGCGCCAGCCCGTGCGCTTCTGCAGCACCTCGTTGAGCCGGCGGAAATCCGGGATGCCGTCGGCGGCCACGCCCAAGGCCGAGATGCCGTCCAGGAATTCAACCGCGGCGCGGCCGACCAGGAGCCGCTGCTGGCGCTCGAACAGCGTGCGCCAGATGCCATGCTCCTGGGTGGTGTAGGCGCCGTGGTCCTGCTCGATCGTGTAGTCGGCGCGGGTCGATGCTGGCCGCTGGGGATTCTGCTTCTGGGCGAGCGCCATGGGACTCTACCCCTTGGTCGATAGACCCATGTGAGGCCGAATGCCGGCGGTTTTCAAGTGCCTCGGCGGCGATTCGGCCGCTTCGATCGCCGCACCCGGAGGGCGGCGGCCAACGCCAGCTCGGCCCAGGGCCTGAAGGCTTCGGCGTCGTCCAGAGCCTCCTCGGGCGGCATATGGAAGCCCAGGGAGTAGTCGCTCTTTTGGCTGGGACGAAACGCTGCCAGGGAGCGCTCCTCGAAGCGGGGCCGGGTCTCAGGATCGGTCTTGAGATAGAGCTGATCCTTCCAGACGATTGCGACGAAGGCACCGTCGAGATAGACGCCGTGGCCGCCGAACATGCGCCGCATCGAGACATGCCCGAGGGGCGCCATCAGCTCGCCGATGAGTGCCAGAAAGCCCTCGCTCATGGGCCCGCCACCGTCGAGTGTCGGCGAAGACGTCGTTGCCCGTGTCGTCGACCACGATGAAGGCCGGAGGCCGCGACAATCTGCAGGGGGCCAAGCATCGCTCATATTTAGCGCCGACGCGCACGCACGTACATGCCGGCGCGTTTCCGGGCCAATTAGTACACGAGCTCGTTGCCGTCCTGGCCGTCGGAGAAGGTGATGTCGCCGCGCGAGGCAAGGTCCTTGGCAAGCTGCACCATATTCATCTGGGCCTCGTCCACCTCCTTCAAGCGGATCGGCCCCATGGAAGCCATATCCTCGCGCAGGAGCTTGCCGGCGCGCTCGGACATGTTGGAGAAGAACAGGTCGCGGAGCGTCTCCGAGGCGCCCTTGAGCGCGATCGCCAGCTTGCCCTTGTCCATCGTGCGGAGCAGCGTCTGCGCCCCGCTCGGGTCCAAACGGGACAGATCCTCGAAGGTGAACATGAGCGCCTTGATCTTCTCGGCGGAATCCTTGTTGCGCTCGCCCAGCGCCTCGATGAAGCGCGCTTCGGTGGAGCGGTCGAGGCTGTTGAAGATCTCGGCCATCATCTCGTGGGTGTCGCGCCGGCTGGTGCGCGCGAGGTTGCTCATGAACTCGGTCCTGAGCGTGCGCTCGACGTCGGAGAGCACGTCCTTCTGCACCGCCTCCATGCGCAGCATGCGCATCACCACTTCCATGGCGTAGTTTTCCGGCAATAGGCCAATGACCTTGGCCGCGTGCTCGCCCTTGATCTTGGCGAGGATCACGGCAACGGTCTGCGGGTACTCGTTCTTGAGGAAGTTGGCGAGGACGATCTCGTTCACGTTGCCGAGCTTGTCCCACATGGTCCGGCCGGCCGGACCGCGGATCTCCTCCATGATGTCTTTGCCGCGGTCGCCGCC
>JACQAG010000049.1 GCA_016195085.1 Pseudomonadota bacterium
GTTCAGAAACGTTGCCAGACGTTCCAGACGCAGATGAATCAACGTCATGCGCCCTGTCTACAAAAACTAAACCGGACAGCCGTGGGCTTGGCCCGGCCATCCACGTCCCTCCGCTGCATCGTTCGAGACGTGGATGCGCGGGTCGAGCCCGCGCATGACGAATGAGGTTGTAGATGGACCGACATGGGCTGTGGACGAGGACGTTGTTAGTTCCGGGCGGCGGTGCTAGCGTTTTCGGATCGGAAAACGCGCTCGCGCAACACTGAATCCGTGGCCCAAGGAGGAGGCTTCCACATGCGCCGTCGCTTCGGCCCGCTCGCGGGCCTCTTCGCCTTCTTCTTCATGGTGCCGGCGCCGGCAGCGCTCGCCCAAGGTGCGGGAGAGCGCGTCATCCGCTACGTGCCGCAAGGCGATCTCAGGGTGCTGGATCCGATCTGGACCACGGGCACCGTCACCCAGGTCTTCGGCCAGCTGATCTACGACACGCTGTTCGCCCGCGATGCGCAGATGGCGATGCAGCCGCAGATGGTCGAGACCTGGTCGGTATCGCAAGACGGATTGACCTACCGGTTCACTCTCCGACCCGGCCTCGCCTTCCACGATGGCTCGGCGGTCGCCAGCAAGGACGTGATCCCGTCGCTCGAGCGCTGGGGCAAGCGCGACATCATGGGCCAGAGGCTGTTCCAGTCGGTCGCCAGGATGGAGGCGATCGACGCGCGCAGCTTCACTCTGGTGCTGAAGGAGCCTTACGGCCTCGTCATCGAATCGATCGGCCGCATCGGCGGCTTGGCGCCGGTGGTGATGACCGAGCGGATGGCCAAAACCGATGCCGGGCAGCAGGTGGCCGAGCAGATCGGCTCCGGGCCCTTCACCTATGATCCCAAGGAGTGGGTCCCCGGCTCGAAGATCGTGCTCCGCAAAGATCCGCGCTACGCGCCCCGCCCGGAGCCGTCGAGCTGGGCGGCCGGCGGCAAGACGGTCTATATCGATCGGGTCGAGTGGATCTATATTCCCGACCCCGGCACGGCCGCCAATGCGCTGGGTGCCGGCGAGATCGACTTGTGGGAAAATCCGACGGCCGATCTCGTGCCCTTGCTCCGGCGCAACCCCAACGTCATCATCCAGCGCGGCGATCCTCTGGGCAATGTCGGCACGCTCCGGCCCAATCATCTGCACCCGCCCTTCAACGACGTGCGCGCGCGCCGCGCCCTGGGCTTGCTCATCGATCAGGAGGACTATCTGCGGTCCTCGATCTCGAACGATCCCAACGATTGGCGTGTCTGCTGGTCCCTGTTCGTTTGCGGCTCACCCAACGCGACCTTGGCCGGCGCCGAGTTCTATTCGAGCGGTAGCCGCGCCGAGCGCGACGCCAAGGCAAAGCAGCTCCTTGCCGATGCCGGCTACAAGGGCGAGCCGATCGTCATCCTGCAGGCGACCGACTATCCGATCTTCAATGCGGCCGCCCTGGTACAGGCCGATGCCTTGAAGCGGATCGGGGCCAAGGTCGACCTGCAGGCGACCGACTGGAACTCGGTGCTGACCAGGAGAGCCAGCAAGAACCTGCCGGCGCAGGGCGGCTGGAACATTTTTTTCACCTCGGGTGCCGGCGTAACGGGCAACGATCCATTCGCCAACAGCGTTTCGACCGCCTGCGAGAAAGCCTGGTTCGGTTGGCCCTGCGATGAGGAGATCGAGCGCCTGAGGGACGCCTGGACACGGGAAGCCGATCCGGCGAAGCAGCGCCAGATTCTGGAAGAGGTCCATCGCAAGCTCTATGCGTTCGGCACCGTGTTCACCTACGGTCAATGGTTCCCTCCGATCGCCTTCCGCTCGAACCTGACGGGCGTGCAGAGCTCGTCCGTTCGCTTTTTCTGGAACATCAAGAAAAGCTAACCCAGGAGCCCTGGCACCCATGAAAGTCTTCACCGCATCGCTCGCGACCGAGACCAACACCTTCTCGCCGATGATGACCGGCCGCGAGACCTGGCGCGAGGAAGGCTACTACCCGCCGGGCCAGCACCCCGATCATCCGCTCTTGACCACCGCACCGCTGTGGATCCTGCGCGAGCGCGCCAAGAAGACCAATTGGCAGCTGGTGGAAGGTACGTGCGCCTGGGCCAACCCGGCCGGCCCCACGCCGAAGCGCGCCTACGAGGAGATGCGCGACGAGATCTTGGCGCAGCTGAAGGCTGCCATGCCCGTCGACATGGTGTGCATGGGCCTGCACGGCGCCATGGTGGCCGAGGGCTATGACGACTGCGAAGGCGACATCCTCTCGCGCATGCGCGCCATCGTCGGCCCGAAGGTGGCGATCGGCGCCGAGCTCGATCCCCATTGCCACATGACAAGGGCGATGACCGAGTCGGCGAACATCCTCGTCTGCTACAAGGAATTTCCGCACACCGACTTCATGGAACGGGGCGAGGAGGTGGTGCAGCTCACCACCGATACGGCCCAGGGCAAAGTGAAGCCGGTGACCAGCGTGTTCGACTGCCAGATGATCAATTCCTACCCGACCTCGCGCCAGCCGATGCGCGGCTTCGTCGACAAGGTGCAGGCGATGGAGGGCAAGAACGCGATCCTGTCGATCTCGATCGTGCACTGCTATCCCTATGCCGACGTGCCCGACATCGGCACCAAGATCCTGGTGATCACCGACAACGACAAGGCCAAGGGCGACAAGCTCGCCGAGGAGCTCGGCCGGGAGCTGATCGCCATGCGCGATCAGGCCCGCCCGGCCTTTCTCTCGCTGGATGAGGCGATCGACAAGGCGGCGGCGGCCAAGGAGGGCCCCATCGTCTGCGCCGAGCCCGCCGACAATGCCGGCGGCGGTGCCCCATCGGACTCGACCTTCTTCATCCGCCGCATGATGGCCAAGGGAATGAAGAACGCCTGCATCGGACCGATCTGGGACCCGATCGCGGTCAAGATGTGCTTTGCCGCCGGCGAGGGGGCCTCCTTCGATCTCCGCTTCGGCGGCAAGATGGGGCCGTTCTCGGGCGATCCGCTCGACGCCAAGGTCAAGGTGATCAAGTGCGTGGCCAACGCCAAGCAGACCTCGGGCAACGGCACCTTCGACATGGGCGACTGCGCTTCGATCGAGGTCGACGGCATCGCCATCGTGCTGACCTCGATCCGCCATCAAGCCTGGGGCACCGATCTCTTTTCCAATCTCGGCATCGACCCGACCAAGCGGAAGCTGGTCGCCGTCAAGTCGACCAACCACTTCTACGCCTCCTTCGGCAAGATGGCGAAAGACGTGCTCTATACCGACGGGCCGGGAGCGCTGCCGCGGGACTTCATGAAGGTGCCCTACACGCGGGTGAAGCGGCCGATCTGGCCGCTCGACGCCAATCCCTGGGGAACGCCGCGAACCTAACCCACGACCGACCCCGGAGAATCCAGCCTATGCCGCTCATCAAGAAGAAGAGCCGTGCTTCCAACAGCTCGCGGATCGCGACCGACATCGATTTCGAGCGCGACGGCAAGCAGGTGGGCTATCTGCGCCTGCCCCATTCGGTGCACCGCTCGGCCTATGGCCATCTGGCGATGCCGATCGCGGTCATCAAGAA
>JACQAG010000050.1 GCA_016195085.1 Pseudomonadota bacterium
AGACCCGCAAAGATGCTATCGAGGTGGCGCATGCCCGGCTTCCCTTCTGAGTCTCGACAACCAGAAGGTACCCGGCAATCGCAGGGTTTGCCGGGCATGCGCCTGCGACCAATCGACTCATTCCCCGGACACCCGTGCGCAGTCGCGGGGGAGGGAGTAAAAGACGCGCCCTCCTGTTCCCTCCCCCACGCATGTGGGGGAGGGCTAGGGTGGGGGCCGAGCCTAAAGCCGTGATCAAGCCGCCGGCGCCGATCGGGTTCATCGGGCTCGGCAATATGGGCGGACCCATGGCCCGGCGCCTTCTCGGCGCCGGCTATTTCCTCCATGTCCTCGACCGGGACGAGCGCCGCGTGCAGGCGCTCGCGAAACACCAACAGGTCAGCGCCGAGACGACGCCGGCGGGGCTCGCGGGTGTTGTGGCGGCGGTGATCATCATGCTGCCCGACGGCAAGATCGTCAGCGATGTCGTGCTGGGCAAAGACGGCCTCGTCCACGGCCTCAAGCCCGGCAGCATCGTCGTCGACATGAGCTCATCCGACCCGGTGGGCACCCGCGCCCTCGGCCGGACGCTGGCCCTGCACGGCATCGAACTCGTGGACGCGCCGGTTTCGGGCGGCGTCAAGCGCGCCCTCGACGGCTCGCTCTCGACCATGGTCGGCGGCGATGCCGCGGCAATCCAGCGCGTGCAGGCGTTGCTCAAGCCGATGGCGGGGCAGATCTTCAAGACCGGCCCGCTCGGCTCAGGCCATGCGATGAAGGCGCTCAACAACCTCGTCTCCGCCGCCGGGCTGTGGATCGCCGCCGAAGCGCTCCTGGTCGGCGGCGCGTTCGGGTTGAAGCCCGAGACCATGGTCGATGTGTGGAACGCGTCCACGGGGCGCAACAACTCGACCGAGAACAAATTCAAGCAGCAGATCCTCTCCGGCAGCTTTGCCTCGGGCTTCTCCTTGGGATTGATGGCGAAGGATCTGCGCACGGCCGCGAGTCTCGCAGAGGAGATGGGCGCCTTCGCTCCCTATACCGAGGCCTGCGCCAGGCTCTGGAGCGAGGCGGAGACGGCACTCGGCGGCGACGCCGATCACACCGCGGCGATCAAGTTCCTGGAGGCGCGCCGGTCGAAGCGCGCAGGCGACTGACCGCGCCTCCCGGAGACTCCCGCATGGCTGAAGCAGACCCCTACGCGCTCTACGCCATCCGCTACGCGCATATGGCGGAGCGGCGCGCGGCGGAGAATTTCATCGGCGGCGATCCCCATGACGGGCCGATGCCGATGGACTATTTCATCTGGGCCGCGGTCAACGCCTCGCATCGCTTCGTGATCGATACCGGCTTCAATGCCGAGACGGCAAGGCGGCGGCAGCGGCAATTCCTGCGTTGTCCGGCGGCGAGCTTGGCGCATATCGGGCTCGATGCGGGTGCCATCGAAGACGTGGTCGTGACCCACATGCATTACGACCATATCGGCAATTTCGACCTGTTCCCGAGGGCGCGGTTCCATCTGCAGGACCGCGAGATGGCCTTCGCCACCGGACGACATATGGGCCACCAGACCATCCGCTATGCCTTCGATGTGGAGACTGTCGTCGGGCTGGTGCGCGAGCTCTACCGCGACCGTGTGCGTTTCCATGACGGCACCGCCCTGCTGGCGCCGGGCTTCAGCCTGCATTGGGTCGGCGGCCACACCGCCGGATTGCAGGTCGTGCGGGTGTGGACGCGGCGCGGCTGGGTGGTGCTGGCCTCGGACGCCAGCCACTACTACGCCAACATGGAAGCGACGCGGCCTTTCCCCATCGTCTTCCACATGGGCGACATGCTGGAGGGCTACCGCACGCTGAGGCATCTCGCCGACTCGCCCCGCCACATCATCCCCGGCCACGATCCCCTGGTCCTGGCGCGCTATCCCGCACCCAGCCCGGCGCTTGACGGCATCGTCGCCCGGCTCGATGTCGAGCCTGGGACCGACTGATCATGCATCATTCCCCCTCCTCCACGCATCGCGTGGGGGAGGGTCGGGGTGGGGGCACTTGCATACGCCACGACGATGCCCCCGCCCCCACCCTCCCCCGCATTCGCGAGGGAGGGGGTCGACGACGAGTCGATCTGGATGGAGACGATTACGCGCGCTCCCACGCGTAGAGCGCGTCGGGTTGCTTTTCTTCATTGCCGCTGCCGTCGGTGGTCTTGACCAGCTTGAAGCCTTGCGCCTCGTAGAAGGCGATCGCCCGGGTGTTCTTCTGAAACACCCACAGGCGGAGCTTGCCCTCGGTCTCCATCGCTCGACGCAGCAACGACCGGCCGACACCCCGGCGGTGATGATCCGGATGGACATAGAGGTGGTCGACCCAACCCGGCCGGAAGGCGCTGAAGCCGACAATACCGGCGGCATCGACGACCCAGACCGCCGAGTCCCGGAGCACGTGGGCGGAGAAGAAGGCCAAGTCCTCGGCTGGGGTATGCAGTACCGGCAGATAGGGGAGCGCCGTTTCGCGAACCAACCGGAACAGCTAGGCGATCGCGCCGGCCTCCTCCAGTCGGGCGCATCGCGGTCGGAGTGGCTCGATGCTCAAAGAAAGGCCGCCTCGAGGGATTGCTGCCGGATGCCGGCGACACCCCGATTATAGGTTTTGCAGCGGCGGCGTTTCGTCGAGAAAATGCGCCAGGCTTGACAGCGGACTCATGGGGAGGCGGCTCGTCACCTGGAACTGCAACATGGCGCTGCATCGGAAATTCGCGGCGCTCCGGCGCCTCGACCCCGATATCGCCGTCATCTCCGAATGCGCCAATCCCCAGCGCCATTGGCTAAGCCGGATCCGCGGCTTCAGCGTCGGGACCTTCGAGGAGTGGTGCGGATCGGGCTTGAGCGACCATGTGCCGGTCGCCGTGGACATTGCGCTGGAAACCAAAGCCGTGGCGCCGGCGCCGGACGAGATCCCAGGAGAGCGTTCATGAGCAAGGATGGCGAAGGCGGGACCCAGGTGCCCCGCATCAGCATCGCCGATAGGATCACCCCGCCGCTCCGGGCGGCGATCGAAGACGGCCTGGCGGACTACAACAAAGAACGCGTCGGCCACATCGATTCCTGGCCGCTGGCGATCACGCTCTGCGATCCGGCGACGGGCGAGCCGGTCGGCGGCTTGCTCGGGCGGACCTCCCTGGGCCTACTGTTCGTCGATCTATTGTTCCTGCCGAAGAGCGCCCGCGGGCGCGGAATCGGTCGCCGCATCATGGCGCTGGCGGAGGCGGAGGCGAAGCGCCGCCACTGCACCATGGCCGTGCTCTACACCATGACCTTCCAGGCCCCGGAGTTCTATGCGGAGCTGGGATACGAGGCGTTCGGCCGGGTCGAGCCCGACCCGCCGGGTCAGGCCCGGATCTATATGAGGAAGAGGCTGGGCTAACCCTTCAACCGCGCCATGACCTCCGCCGTCGGCCGGTCGGTCACCGGCAGGCGCTCGCGGCGCTGATAGAGGTTGAGCGCGGCCCGGGTGCGCGGGCCGAGGACCCCGTCCGCCGGCCCGGGATCGAAGCCGTTCTTCGCCAGCGCCTTTTGCAGGAGCACGATGTCGGCACGCTCGAGCCCGGATTCCGGCCGGGCGGCGGGGGGACGGGATCTGGCGAGCTGCGGCGGCTGGACGCCGGAGCCGGGGAAGCGCGACATGGATTGGTATTGCCCTTCGATGCAGGCGCCATTGCCGATCTGGCAATCCCAGCGCAGCGCCTGGGGGATGCCCAAGAGGCTGCCGCCGGTCACCCGGCAGACGCAGACATTGCCGGCCCGGCATAGTCGCTCGCCGGCGCGCTCGGTGGTGCAGGCCGGCAGATCCTGCGCCAAGGCCGAGGCCGGGGCGGCCAGTCCAGCCAGCATGAGGAGGAGGGCGAAGCGGCGGCTGACGATCATGGGTTTCTCCCTCGACTGACGCCATGGTACCCGAGGGCTCAAGCTCTGCACGAATCGGACCAAAGAACCCCAGCCCCGACCCTCTCCCCCGCAATCGTGAGGACCCTCACCCTCCCGCGCTGAAGCGCGGGCCCCTCCCTCTCCCGCATTGCGGGCGAGGGGCCTTCTTGCTCCCTCTCCCGCGGGGGGTGGACTTTGGGGTCGGGGCCGCGAAGAGCGGACCGACGCGAGGATCAC
Organism: Pseudomonadota bacterium; assembly: GCA_016195085.1. Classification (NCBI taxonomy): domain Bacteria; kingdom Pseudomonadati; phylum Pseudomonadota; species Pseudomonadota bacterium. The sequence goes on from JACQAG010000050.1 coordinate 4,136, forward strand.
CCCCTCCCCGACCCTCCCCGGGCGGGAGAGGGACGGGGTGAGGGTCCTTGGCCTGTCCCTAATCCCGTGTCTCACACAGGGGGCCCAGTCCACGCGTGTCCCACCCTGCGTGCCCGGGACTGGGACAGCGGGACAGGGTCCTCTTCCCCCGATGGGCGGCCGCTTGCCGCCATGGGATAGTGTCGAGAAGACCGTGCCCGCAACCGATAGGCTCACTCGATGCGTATGGTTCTCCTCGGCAATCTCGTCTCCAGCTATGTCGCGGTCTTGGCGAAGAAGCTCAGCATCGCCTGCGAGCTGGTGCCGGTCCCCGACGGGGTCGAACCGGCGCGTCTCACCGACGCGCTCGCCACCGCCGAGGCGGCACTGGTCTTGGCCTGGGGCAAGCATTTGCCGCCGGCGCCTGAGCTCAAGCTGCTGCAGGTCTCCGGCGCCGGCTACGAGCAGGTGGATTTTGCCGCGGTGCCGCCGGCGGCCAGCATCTGCAACGCCTTCGGCCATGAGGAGGCCATGGGCGAATACGCGGTCATGGCGATGCTCGCCTGGTGCCACCGCTTCCTTACCTACAACACCGCCTTCCGGCGCGGCAGCTGGCGGCTGGGCAGCCGCTTCAACGGCCCCTTCCACGACGAGTTCAACGGCAAGACCGTGGGTATTCTGGGGCTTGGCCGAATCGGGCAGGCGGTGGCCAGACGGGCCAAGGCCCTCGACACCAAGGTGATCGCCATCAATCGCACGGCCAGGCCGGCGCCGGCCACGGTGGATCGGCTCTATCCCTGGGGGGAGCTGGCGGCGTTCCTCAAGGAATCGGATTTCGTCGTCGTCTGCTGCGCGCTCAACGAGGAGACGAAAGGCCTGCTCGAGGAAAAGGCGATCGCCCTCCTCGGGCCGGACGCGGTGGTCATGAATCTCGCCCGCGGTCCGATCATCGACGAGGACGCCCTCTACGCCGCCCTCAAGGAGCGCCGCATCGGCGGCGCCATCCTCGATGTCTGGTGGCGCTACCCACCGCTCGACGACCCCGAAGCGCCTCCCTCCCGCCATGAATTTCGCAAGCTTTCCAATGTATTAATGACGCCTCATGTATCCGGCTGGACGCATGGCATGCTTGATCGGCGGATGGCGCAGGTGGCCGAGAATGTGGCGCGGCTCAGCCAAGGACGGCCGCTTTTGAACGTGATCAGGCCGGGCGCTCGAGGGGCAATAAACGGTTTGTAAACGCCTGTAGCCACATCCTCCTGGCTGTGCCAATATGAATGATTGTCAACTCTTGCCCGCGGAGCCATAGAAGATGGTGGGTCCGATCAATCCGACGGCACAGCCGAGCATTCCGCCCGAGCTGTCCAAAGCTACTTCCAAGACACAGTCCGACTCGACGAAGAGTTCGTCGACGAGCACGCCGACCGACACGGTGAACGTGCCATCGGCCGGGCTCGGCAGCGACGGCGAGGTGTTGTCCAGCTTGGACGACGCGCGGGCGACGGCGAAGGCTGCAAGCAATCAGCTTGCGGGCCAGTCCCTGAACATCGCCAATGCGCGGACCCAGGGCCTGAGCGCGCTGTTCCGGGCCGCCTAGCCCATCTGATCGACCCCGTCTGATCAACAAGGGGGGGGCGTGACGCGCCGGCAGTGGCCGGCGGCGTTCCTTTGGCATTTCCGCCCTCCGTTTCGAGCGCGCCCCTCAGGATCTTCGCCGCTTGGAACCCTCAGGGGCGCTTCAAGGCGTAGCTGCGCCCGGGATCGTCCACCCGCGGCCCCACCACCTCGCCGTCGATATACTCGCAATGGGCGTAGCGCGCCGCGGTCGCGGCCTCGATCGAGGCCGCGTTGAGGAACATGATCCTGAGCTTGTGCCGGCGCGCGCCATCGGCCAGCGCCATGAGCTGATCGAATTCCCGCGTGCTCGGGTGCGCCAAGTGGCGGCCATCGATGGTCAAGGCGAGGATGCGCATGCCCCGATAGCGTTCGGGGGCATGAAAGCCGAGCGGCACTCTGACGGCGAAGCCGAGGAAGAACGGCGCCACCACCGCCAGCACCTGCAGGAACCGCGACTGCGGCACGCTCGCCGGGACCTGCAACACTTCCAAGATGAGCCGGCGCCGCGCGGTCCGAGGCAGCGCCCGGCAGGCCTCGACATAGGCATCGCGATGGCCCTTGGCCGTCAGGGTCTCGAAATTGGCGGGGATCAGCAGGCACGCCTTATGGTGCGGCTTCTGGGCGGCGGACAGCACCTCGGCGGCGGAGCTGACGAAGTGACAATCGATGTCGGTCTGGAACAGGCTGACGCCGTCCTCCGAGCGGTCGACGGCGCCGACGAGGCGGGCATCGTAGATCGAGACCAGGCGCTTGCGCACATTGGCCATGGGCCAATATTCGACCGCCGCCGCCCCAGACTTGCCGATGAGCCTGCGGGGGCCAGCCAGCGCCTCGGCCGCGGCCGCCTCGGCCACCGCGGCACGGATCGCCGTGGCGCTGAGCGCCAAGCCCGGCACGCTTTTCTGCAGGATCTCCACCGCCAATCCGCGGACCGTCACCTGCGCGCCTTCGAGGCCGACGGCGCTCAGCTTGGCGTTGACCTCGGCGGCGATCAGACGCGCCTTGGCGCCGGCTTCGGCCTTGCCGGCCTTGGCGAACATGATGACGTATTCCTCGTCGACCTCGACCAGGAAGTAGAGATCCTCGGCGCCGATGTGGTGGCGGATGGTGAGGTCGGTCAGCTGATGGATCTTCTGCTTGGCGCTCTCCCAGCGGCCGGCGAAGTGACGGCGTACATCGTCGAGATCGAGCACCTGCACGTTGCCGGCGACCAGGGGCTCGCCCGCGGGCTTGTTGCGCCTGAGGAAGGCGACCAGGCGCGTATGAAAGGCGGCCTCGTCGCCGGGCTCCAGGCGCTGCGCCGCCTCGGGCAGGCCCGCTTGCCCCGCGCCGCTCGGGGCGGGGGCGCTCAAGGGCGCCGGCTCGCTCATAGGTGCCGGCGCGCCGGCCCGGCGAAGATCGAGGAAGTCCGGCCAGTCGTCATCGTCCTTGCGATGGCCGCCGCTCATGCCGTTCGCTCCTCGCTAGAGACGCCGGCGGCCTTTCCGCGGCGGGCCTTCGCCGACGGGCTCAGCTCAGTCCCACGAGGCCGCACAGGCATTCGCAACATTTAAGCAAAATACCACGCCGGACAATATTTGTGACATGGATGCCGTGCTTAGCTCGCCGTGACAATCTAGGAAGAGCGAGCCGAACGAGCATGGAAGCGTTGAGCACCATGGACGCCGAGGACGAGCAAGGATCTGCGGCAGACGTCGTCGCCCGCACGCTGGACGCGCTCCTCGCCGTCGTCCCCATGCCTTTGGCGGTGTTCGACCGGCGCCGTAGCCGCCCGGTGGCGATGTCGCCGAGCTTCGCCGATGCCATGGGCGAGGCCTCCGGCCCCAACCTCGCCGCCAAGGCGGCAGCACTGCCCGGGGCCTCGGTCGGAATCTTCCCCCATCCCAACGGCGAGCGTTGGCAGGTGATCGCTCTGCCGCTCCAGGGCGGCCGCGATACCGAAGGCATGCTCCGCACGCTCTTCGATGCGCTGCCGGCCCTGCTCAATGCCAAGGACCTGACGTCGCGCTATCTGTTCATGAACGCCTTCCAGGCGCAGCTCTACGGCGTTGCGCCGGAAGCTGCGGCCGGCCTCACCGCCGGCGATCTCCTCGGCAAGAGCTATGGCGACTACACCAACAGCCTCGATCGTCGGGTGATCGAGACCGGCCGCGCCACGCTCCCCTATGAAGAGTCCTATGCCGACATGCACGGCACGCCCCGGCATTTCCTCACCACGAAGGTGCCGCTTCCAGATCATACCGGTCTGACGCGGGGCGTGGGCACGATCTCGATCGACATCGCCGAGCGCAAGCGCCTGGAGGCGGAGCTGGTCGAGGCTAAGCTCGCCGCCGAAGACGCGAGCCAGGTGAAGACGCAGTTCCTCGCCAACATCAGCCATGAGCTGCGCACGCCCTTGAATGCCATCCTCGGCTTTTCCGAGATCATCGCCGGGGAGATGCTGGGGCCCGCCGGCAACCCCGCCTATGTCGCCTATGCCAAGGACGTGATCGATGCCGGCCGGCACCTCTTGGGCGTCATCAACGACATGCTCGACATGGCGCAGATCGAGACCGGCGGCCTCACGCTGGTCGAGGCGCCCTTCGATGTCGACCAGGCGATCGCCGGTGCCGTATCGATGATCAGCCTGCCGGCGAACGCCAAGCGGCTGGACGTCGTCACCACGATCGAGCCGGGCCTACCGCTCATCGTCGCCGACGATCGGCGCGTCCGGCAGGTGCTGCTCAACCTCTTGTCGAACGCCGTCAAATACACGCCCGAGGGCGGCCGCATCGAGGTCAAGGCGGGACGCCTGGAGGATGGCGGGCTTGGCATCGGCGTCGCCGATACCGGCATCGGCATCGCGCCAGAGGACATGGAGGATGCGCTCCGACCCTTCGGCCGGGCGCAGTCCGCCGTGGCCCTTGCGCAGGAGGGCGCCGGCCTTGGACTGCCGATCTCGAAGGCGCTGATGGAAGCCCATGGCGGCCGCTTGACGATCGATAGCCGGCACGGCGCCGGCACGACGGTCAAGGTCGAGTTCCCGGCAAGCCGGCTCGGATCGGGCGCTCGGAGCCTGTCCGAGAAATAGACGCGGTCGCGAGGCTGCCGATATTGCCCGAATGCGCGGAGCCGGTGCGAGCGCCGCTTGGGGGCCGGCCTTCTTCAGCTCGGCAAGGTCGCTCCACGACTTAAGGAATTTGTCCGCCTCGGAACGTGCGCCTGTTGCAGCGAGCGGATGAAGTGGGGGGCTTCCGCTAATGGGCGTGAAGCGGACCTGCCAGCGAAATCGGTGAATCGACGCGAATGGTAGAGTCGGAGTGTAGCGCGGGTGGCGTTAGGTCGAGCCTATCTGTTGCCGCCACTTTCGTCTGGCGGTGCCTCACTAGCTTGCCCATTGCTCCCGTTTCCACACCCCGCTCATCGAACCGGACATGCAGATCTCCCGCATCCGGCTCTCGGACAAGATCTCACGCCTTCACCCATGACGAGCCGCGTCCGAGCTGGGTCAGGCGTACGAGCCGGAAGTGCCCGTAAAGGTGCGAGAGTGGATAGCTCCCGCCCTTGCGTCGCCTGACTTTGTGCTTGGATCGCAGCCACCGGCGCAACCGCACAGCCGTGTAGTTGTCGAGCGCGCGATACGCTTTGCTGGTGGTGCCGACACTGAAGTAATTGGCCCATCCGCGAAGCGCGCGGTTCACCATCTCGACGAGCTCCGTGGTCTCTTGCCAGCTACCCGCCCGGTCGGTCAGCGCGTGGACTCTTTCGACCATGCGCTTGATGCTCTTCTTTGACGGCCGGTAGCCCAGGCGGGCTTTTCCGGTCGTTGGAGAGTACATCCGCCCGAACGTGTATCCCAGGAAGTCGAACTCTCCGTCCGGAACCTTGCAGATCCGTGTCTTCTCCTCGTTCACCGTCAGCTTCAGCTTACCCATGATTTCGCGCAGGTGGTGCAGCGCCGCTTCGGCGTTGCCCCTCCGGCACAGGATCACAAGATCATCAGCGTAGGTGACGAGGCGAGTGCCGAGGCTTTGCTCAAGACCGAGCTTCTTCCACCCCAACACAAACCGACGCATGTAGAGATTCGCCAGTAGTGGTGAGAGGGGTGAGCCCTGTGGAATGCCGCGCCGGTGATCCCGCGCTTCGGTCGTACGTTTCTTCCGTCCTCGTTGGTCGGTTTCTTCCACGGCGCAGTCCAGCCACATCTTGATCAGATGCAGCACGCGCCGATCAACGATCCGGCGCGCCACCGACTTTAAGAGGTCGGTATGCGGAATGCTCCCGAAGTAGTCCGCGAGGTCAGCGTCTACGACGTCCGGGTGGCCACGGAACACTAGCTCCTCCACCTCTACGACAGCCTGCTGGGCGTTTCGCCCGGCGCGGTAGGCGTGGATTTCCGGCGGAAGATCGGCTTCGAAGATCGGCTCCAACACCAGCATCGTTGCTGTCATGCAGACCCGATCCCGCACGGTCGAGATGCCCAACGGCCTGAGTTTGCCGTTAGCCTTCGGTATAAACACTCGTCTGATTGGCTCTGGCAGGTAGGTCTCTTGCCTGAGCGCTAGCGCCAGTTCAGCCAGCCACCGCTCGACCCCAGACGCCTCGATGTCCGCAAAATCCTGGCCGTCTATCCCCGGTGCGCCCTTGTTGGAGCGGCACTGGGCATAGGCATGCGCCAGAATATCCTCACGGCTGATCTTGTCGTACAGGGCGTAGAAGCGATAGCCGGCTTCTGCCTTCGCTTTCGCGTGTAACGCCGTCTGTAGTTTCTGAACACTTTTCGGAGTTGCTAGGTTGCCCAATCTCCAGGTCCCTCACCACGTCTTGCGTCTGTCTTGAACTGAGGCTCCTTCCCTCCGCCGGCATTACCCGGCTTCATCGGTACTATGGGCCTCTCCGCCACCCCAGCGCGCCCGGCCTGTCCCTCACGGGCGTCCGGTTGATCATCCCTGATCACGCATTGGGGCTTCCCGTGTTGCATACGCTTTCCTTGTGTGCATGCTGCCGCCACTACCCCGGTGCAGCGGCTGGGCGTGCTCGTCGCTCATCTCACCCAACCGTGTCAGCCTTCCCCGGAAGGGTCACCGGGTCGGCCTGCACATCGTCCTTTTCGAGGCTTGCTCGGCGTTCACTCGCGTTGCGGCCTGCACACTCGCGCGGTCACCGTATGTCGTGACCCGCTATCCGAAGGCTTCAGACATTTCGTCACCTCCATGCCTGCTCCGGTTGCTTCCGGCTGGAGCGGTCGCCGGGTGGGACTTGCACCCACTGGAAAGCGCCGCCTTTTCACGGCGCACACCCAATGCGGACATGACACTCTCAGCTAGCTATGACTGATTCCGAGCTCAGCTGAAACGATGATGCATGGCTGCACTAGAGCTTCATGATCATGCACTCCATGTGGTGAGCACCGCACGGTTCTGCTGTCCATGACGCTGTATTCAACCCCTTGGTACCTGCGTCACAGCTAGATTAATTGCCGATGGTAGATGATCCCGTTTGTCCATCGAGCCAACGTCGTGGGGGCGACTGCCGACCGTAGATTATCTAAGCGGCAACGCTAGAATTTATGCCGCGCGAGATGCTGAGCGATGAGTAGTGTTCCAACAGATCGTCACGCTGGCGCATCCGGGTCAATTGGTTTGGTCGATGCGCGCCATATTCAGGTTGCGAATCCTATGTCTGCAATTCCTGGCCAAGATCTGAGCTGGCGCGGTAGAGGATCCTCAGAAATTGCCTCCACGTCGACTGTGGCCCTGCTGTCGCACGAGCTCGCGAGCGAATTGGGACATCTCCCCGCGAGGAAGTTGCTCGAAAAGCTCATCCGCGAGGTATTTCCCGATCGAATCGCTCTCGTCTCCTCCTTCGGGATCGAGGCCGCGGTGCTGCTCCATATTGTGGCGGAGATTGATCCGGCTACACCCGTCATCTTCCTTGATACTGGCAAGCTCTTCGCGGAGACGATACGCTATCGCAATACGCTCGTGCGCATCCTGGGTCTGCAGGACGTCCGTTCGATCGAGCCGGATCAGGCATTGCTGCGCGCTAGCGACCCGAATGGAGGCGCCTGGCGATCGAATCCTGACCTCTGCTGCCACATTCGCAAAGTGGAACCGCTGGCACGCTCGCTTGCCGGGTTCAAGGCGTGGATCAACGGGCGCAAGCGCCATCATGGCGGCCCCAGGTCTGCGCTGCCGCTGATCGAAGCGGTCGATGGTCGCATCAAGATCAACGCCCTTGCGGCATGGGGCGCCGAGGAGATCGAGGCATATTTCTCAGTGCACCAATTGCCACGGCATCCCCTCGGTGATGACGGCTACCGCTCGATCGGCTGCATGCCATGCTCCGATCGAGTGGCGCCCGGTGAGGATATTCGCGCCGGTCGGTGGCGCGGTCGGGAGAAGACCGAATGTGGCATCCACCAGACCTCCAGCCACCACTTTGCGAATCCGAGAGAAGAATGATGGACGAACTCGATTGGCTCGAAGCGCAGAGCATCTACATCCTGCGCGAAGCCTATAGCCGCATCGGCGAGCCGGTACTGCTGTGGTCTCTAGGCAAAGACTCCAACGTCATGATCTGGCTCGCGAAGAAGGCGTTTCTCGGAAACATCCCGTTCCCGGTTATGCACCTTGATACCGGTCTCGAGTTCCCGGAGGTCTATGCCTTTCGCGACCGCTACGCCACCGATTGGAACTTGAATCTGATCTCCGACCCCTGCCCACCGATCGAAGAGACCGACCCGACGCTGCCCCCGGCCTCGCGCCTGTCGGCCAGGAAAACCCTTGGTTTAAAGCAAGCCCTCGCGCGCTACGGCTTTTCCGGCGTCATCGCCGGCATCAGGCGCGACGAGCAGGCGACCCGTGGCAAGGAGCGCGTGTTCAGTCCGCGCGCAGAGGATGGGCAATGGGATTTCCGCGATCAGCCGGCGGAGTTTTGGGATCAGTTCACCGCCGAATATCCCGCCGGCGTGCATGTCCGCATCCATCCGCTGCTTCACTGGACCGAAATTGACATATGGCGCTATATCGCCCGCGAGAGGATTCCCGTCGTGCCGCTGTATTTTGCCCGCGATGGCATGCGCTACCGCTCGCTTGGCGAGATCGGCATTACCTTTCCGATCGAAAGCCAGGCCAAGGACATTCCAGCGATCATCCGTGAGCTGGAGTCGACCCGGGAACCGGAGCGGGCGGGCCGGGCAATGGACCACGAGTCCGAGGATGCATTCGAGCGTCTCCGCGTCGCCGGATACATGTGACATGGCTCACGATGTGATCCCGCTCGTTCGAGCGCCGCATGGCCGCGCCATGCCGATCGTCATCGTCGGTCACGTGGATCACGGCAAATCGACGCTGGTCGGCAGGCTGCTGCACGACACGAACTCGCTGTCCGACGCCAAGGTAGCGCAGCTACGGGCCATGTCGGCCAAGCGTGGCCTCGATGTCGAATGGTCGTTTTTGCTGGACGCGCTGCAAGTCGAACGTGACCAGGGTATCACGGTCGATGCCACGCAAGTCTGGTTTCAGACCTTGCGGCGGCGCTATGTCATCATCGACGCGCCCGGCCATAGAGAATTTCTTCGCAATACTCTAACTGGCGCGGCGAGCGCCGACGCGGCGATCCTTGTCGTCGACGCAAAGATTGGAGTGAGCGAGCAAACCCGACGACATGCCTATTTGCTGAATCTTATCGGCCTGAAGCAGGTCATCGTCGCCATCAATAAGATGGACCTTGTGGGCGGCGACCGCGATCGTTTCGATGACGTCGCCTCGGAGGTTGGCGAATATCTGGCTGGAATAGGCGTTCGGCCGTTAGCGAGCATCCCGGTGTCCGCCAAGCACGGCGACAACATCGCTACGGCTTCGGCATCGATGCCTTGGTATCGTGGGCCGAGCCTGGTCGAGGCGCTCGACGCCCATGAGCCGTTGCCACCACCGGCACAAGGGCCGCTGCGGCTTCCGGTTCAGGACGTGTACCGCTTAGGCGACAGGCGCGCGATCGTGGGACGGATCGAGAGCGGGCGTCTCAGCGTTGGAGACGAGCTGCGCTTCGCGCCCCATGGCGCCACGGCCCGCGTTGCCAGTATCGAGGCATGGGGTCGGGCCGAGCGGCAGGTCTCGGCAGAAGCGGGAGAGAGCGTCGCCATTACGCTTGACGAGGAGCTGTTTGTCGAACGAGGGCACGTGGCGAGCAACCTCGACGGGCGCCCGCTCGAAACCTCGGTCGTCATTGCCAAGGTGATCTGGCTGGACCGTCAGCCGTTGGTTGCTGGTCGACGTTTGTCTCTCCGCCTCAACACCGCCCGACATGATGTGACGGTCGACGCAATCGAGCGGGTCATCGATGTCGATACCCTTACCGATGCCGCGGCCGACCGGGTGGATCAGAATGGCGTGGCGCTGCTGCGGCTGCGGAGCAAGCGACCGATGCTGGTCGACAGCTTTGCCTCCAGCCCGCGAACGGGGCGTGGCGCCTTGGTCGACGGATACCGGGTTGTCGGAGGCTGCATCGTCGAGCAAACATTGGTCGATTCTGTCGACAACACCGCAGAGCGGAGGCTGACATCCGACGTTCGCGGGGCGAATGGCGGGGATAGTAGCCCGGTGATCTGGCTCACGGGGCTGTCGGGCGCCGGCAAGTCGACGCTGGCCACGGCGCTGCAACGCCGGTTCACGGCCCGTGGGCTTCGCTCTCATGTCCTTGATGGCGACGAGCTGCGCCGAGGTCTCAGCAGCGATCTCGATTTCAGCACGCAAGCGAGGTCGGAGAACGTCCGACGGGTAGCGGAAGTAAGCCACCTGTTCGCCGAAGCCGGCATGACTGTGATCGTGGCGCTGATCTCGCCTTCGGCGGCCGACCGCGCGCATGCGCGCAAGATCGTGGGCGGAGGCTTCCGTGAGGTTTACGTACGGGCCGATCTCGAAACCTGCCGGTCGCGAGATCCCAAGGGTCTCTATGCCCGTGCCAAGGCGGGCGAGGTCAGGCAGTTCACGGGAATTTCGGCGCCCTATGAGATTCCGACCGCCCCCGACCTTGTCCTCGACACGACCGGCGCCAGCGTCGAGCGATCGGTGGGGGCGTTGGAGCAGTTTGTCGACACCAACTTTGGGACGGGTCGGGCGGCTAAAGCGTTGAACCCGGAACCCGAAGCCGGTCGCCTCGCCAAGCGGGCCGCCGCCATGCTTCGATCAAGTGAATCCCATGCGCGCTCTATTGCAAAGGCGGTCAGCTGGAGAGCAACCGGAAGCCTCGATACGTTCGTCGTGGCGCTGTTGATCACAGGCAATACGAGGCTGGCCGGCGGCGTGGCGGCCACTGAGTTGCTTACCAAAATTGGGTTGTACTATCTCCATGAGCGCGTATGGGCGCTTTTGCCTTGGGGCCGGCGACGGACGGTCGAATTGCAAGGACGATGACTGGGTAAGGCCGCATCTGTTAAGGGTTATCAGATGCCTGCCCGGCACGGAGAGTGCGGCGGGTTCTGAGGGCAGGCGTCTGATAAGCCTCAGGGGAGGAAACCGCGGGCAGGAAAGGGTGCGACGGTGCGGCGGGTTCGAGCTATGGGGATTTGA
>JACQAG010000051.1 GCA_016195085.1 Pseudomonadota bacterium
GCCGCAAACAGCGGCGACCGGATGTGAGGTTCCACGGCATCGACGCCGTGGCTGACAACAGGCTCGCTCCAGGATCTAAAAGACGGAGAGCCAAATGACCCCTTGACGACAACACCCTCATGTGAGTCCGGGCATGACGAAAAAAGTGAAGCGGCCGATCTCACAAGCCTTGGCCGCCATTGACGCCGATGATCTGCGCCGTCACCCAGCTCGCCAGCGGCGAGGCGAGGAACATGACGACATGGGCCACTTCCTCGGGCTTGCCCATGCGGCCGGCCGGGCAGTTCGCCAAGGTCGCCTTGTAGAGCTCCGGGTCGTCCTTTTTGCGCTCGGCCCAGACGCCGCCCGGGAACTCGACCGAGCCCGGCGCCACGCAATTGACGCGGATCTGCTTGCGGGCAAGCATCGCTGCCTGGGTGCGGGTGTAGTGGATGACCGCGGCCTTGGCCGCTCCATAGGCCGGCGTGCGGACCGAGGGCCGCAAGCCCGAGCCTGAGGCGATGTTGATGATGGCGCCGCCGCTGGTCTTCTCGAGATAAGGCAGTGCCGCGCGCGAGGCTCGGATGGTGGCGAGGATGTCGACATCGATGCTGGCTTCCCAGCTTGCCTCGTCATCGCCCGGGCCGAAGCCGCTGGCATTGTTGACGAGCACGTCGATGCCGCCCAGCGCCTTGGCGGCCGCGGGGATGTAGCGGGCGATCGCCGCACCATCGGCGAGATCGCAGGACTCGGCATGGGCGGTCCCGCCGAACTTAGCGATCTCCGTCCGCGTCTTTTCCAAGGCCTCGGCGCCGCGGGCGCAAATCGAGACCTTGGCGCCGGCCTCGGCGAAGCCCAGCGCGATCGATCGGCCGATGCCCTTGCTGCCGCCGGCCACCACGACGCGTCTTCCCTTGAACTCGAACGGCATCGGCTTCCCCTTGGTCTGTATCGTTCGTGAGCCGGCTAGACTACACGGACCGTCTGCAATTCCAAGGGAGCCGACTTGCCGGCGCTGCTTCCCCTCACCCCGACCCTCTCCCCACGGGAGAGGGAGTCAGAAGGAGCGTCATCGTATCCCCTCTCCCGTGGGGAGAGGGCTAGGGTGAGGGGACGACGTTGATTGCGCGCGCTGCCGGCCGCTCAGAGCATCACCAGTCCGCGATGGGCGGCCTTGGCCACGGCTTCGGTGCGGCTGTCGGCATCGAGCTTGGCCAGAATGGCGGCGACGTGGAACTTGACCGTGTGGACGGAGATACCGAGCCGGCGGGCGATTGCCTTATTGGAGGCGCCAGCGGCCATGGCCGCCAGGACGTCGCGCTCCCGCTCCGTCAGCCCCGCGTGATCGGCGGCACCCTCGAGGAAGGCGGGGTCGGCCCCTTCAGGCTCGGCCTCGAGCAATGCCGCCAGGAGCGGGCCCGGCAGCACCGCGAGACCGGCGCCGGCCGCTTTTATCGCCGCGATGACGACGCCCGAATCCGCTCCGCTCGGCAGGATCGCCCGCGCGCCGGCGTGGAGGAGCTCGAGACCATCCTCGGGTGTGCCCTCGCTTTGGATCGCCACCAGCGCGGCGCTGCGTGCGGCCGATCGCCACCAGGACCAGAAATCCGCATCCGGAGCCACCGCAAGGATGACCGTGTCCGGATTCCGCCCGACCAGCGCTCGGAGCGCCGGCAGGTCGGCGGCGATGCCGACGAGCTCGAAGCCCGGCTCGCGGCTGAGCCAAGTCTCGAGCCTGTGACGCGATGGGGCATCGGCGGCATGGAGGACGATCCTAGGCAAGCTTGCGCTCGCCGATGATGATCTTGATCTCGGCCGGCGCGCCGCCGCGCAGCAGCGTGAGGCGGACCTCCTTGCCGATGCTGTCCGGGCCGAGGAGGCGCATGACCTCGCGCACGCGGCCGACCGGCTTGGCGTCCCACGCCGTCACGATGTCGCCGATCAGCAGGCCCGCCCGCGCCGCCGGCCCGTCGGGATCGAGGCTGACGATGAGCACGCCGCTTCGCTCTTCGCCGGCTCCGGCGGCGCGCTGGGCGAGGCGCACGGGCTTGAGACCGGCGCCGAGATAGCCCCGGCCGACATAGCCTTTGGCGAGGAGCTGGTCGACCGAGCGATCGATGGTCTCGGCCGGAATGGCGAGCACGCGGCGACGCGGGCCGGTGACGGCCATGCCGACGACGCGGCCTTCGCCATCGACGAACGCGCCACCCTCGGCCACCGGGCTCAAGCCAAGGTCGAGGCGAATAAGCGCCTCGATGGTGCCGCCGCGCTGGCTCTGCCAGGGACCGCCGGCGTAGGCGACGATCCCGAGGCTTGAGACCGGCATGCCGTCATGGCTGCCGATCGCGAGCGCGAGCTGACCGGATTTGAGCCCGCCGGCAGTCGCGGTCTTTGCCACAGCGAGCCCGTTCGCTTCGAGGCGCAGCACCGCCACATCCGTCGACGGGTCGCGGCCGGCAAGCGTGGCGGCCAGTTGGCGGCCGCCGGGCAGCGTCACCGTGATCCCATCGTCCCGCTCCAGCACTTCCTCGGCGGTGACCACCACGCCCGGACGCCAATGAATGCCGCTCGATGGAAGACGCCCGCCGCTCTCGACGCCGACGATGGACGCGGCCGCGCGCGCCACCAGGAGCGCCAACTCGTCGGAAAGTGTTGCCAGCGTATTTGCGGTTCCAGCCATGGCGGATGCTCCCACACAAGAGGTCGCGGACGGAATCGATGTCCAGGGTCTCTCCGGCCATATGCCACTCAGGCCCAGCGTCTGCCACTGGCCAGAAGGACGGGTCGGGAGGAAGGTGATCCAAACCGCCCGGCGGCTCGTAGCAGTTAGCGACATCACGGCGGGTCGGCGGGGGCGAACACTTGCATGCGTGATCTGCTGCGCCTTGCCGCGAGCCCTCAGCATTGGTTGCGAAGCGGGCGCTTGCTGCTGGCGCTCCCGAGCCTGGTGGTTGGGGGCTGCACCCAGGCCGAGCTCGTCAATGCGCTGGTTCCGCGCGATGATTTTCGCCTGACGACGGATCTGTCCTACGGGCCGGGGGCCCGGCAGGTTCTCGACGTTTACCGGCCGGCGACCGGCGAGGGAAAGCGGGCGGTCGTCGTCTTCTTCTATGGCGGCAATTGGGACAGCGGTGCGAAGGGCGACTATCTGTTCGTCGGCGAAGCCCTGGCATCGCGCGGCTTCATCACCATCATTCCCGACTACCGCATCTACCCCGAGGTGCGCTATCCGGCCTTTCTCGAGGACGCCGCCGCCGCATTCCGCTGGACGCTGGACCACCTGGCCGAGCTCGGCGGCGATCCGGCGCGGATCCACCTGATGGGCCACTCCGCCGGCGCCTATATCGCCGCCATGCTAACCTTGGACGAGCGCTGGCTCGGGGCCGGGCGCGGGCGGATCCGGAGCACCGTCGGGCTCGCCGGCCCCTACGACTTCCTGCCGCTCACCGATCCGAAATTGCAGATCATCTTCGCACCCGAAGCCGATCTCGAACGGACCCAGCCGATCTCCTTCGTCGACGGCACCGCCGCCCCGGTCTTCCTCGCGAGCGGTCTTGCCGACACCACGGTCAGGCCGGGAAACGCCGAGCGGCTTGGCGCACGGATCAGAGCGCAAGGGGGGGTGGCCGACGAGCGCTACTATGCGGCTCTCGGCCATATCGGCCTCGTCGCGGCGCTGGCCTCGCCGTTGCGCTTCCTCGATCCGGTGCTGGACGACGTGGTCGCGTTCCTCGGCCGTGAGTAGAATCGCTCTAGCCCCTATTTCTCACCCACCGGCGGCGACCAACTGGTCGTAGGCCGGCAAGGTCAGGAACTCGACATAGGGCTTGGCTTCGATCAGCTCGCACATGAGCTCGGCGGCCTCGGCGTATTTGCCGGACAGAAAGCGTCGATCGCCGACGTGGGCGCGGGTCTTCTCCAGCTCCTCCTCGACGACCTTGCGGCAGAGCGCCTTGTCCACCAGCCTGCCGTCCTCCAGCGTGGCGCCGTGATGGCGCCACTGCCAGACCTGGGTGCGGCTGATCTCGGCGGTGGCCGCATCTTCCATCAAATTATAGAGCGGCACGCAGCCCTGGCCCCTGAGCCAGGCCTCGACGTAGCCGATGCCGACATTGATGTTCTGGCGGAGCCCAACTTCCGTGCGTGGCCCTTCCGGCACCTTGATGAGGTCGGCGGCGGTCACCTGCACGTCCTGGCGCTTGCGGGCGATCTGATGGGAGTTCGGCATCAGCCGGTCGAAGATCTCCCGGGCGATCGGCACCAGGCCGGGATGGGCGACCCAGGTGCCGTCATGGCCGTCGCCGGCTTCGCGCTCCTTGTCGGCGCGGACCTTCGCCATCGCCGCCTCGTTCGCCTTGGGATCGTCCTTGATCGGGATCTGGGCCGCCATGCCACCCATCGCATGCACCTCGCGGCGATGGCAGGTCTTGATCAAGAGCTGCGAGTATGAGCGAAGGAAATGGCTGGTCATGGTGACGAGCGCCCGATCCGGCATGACCGCATTCGGGTCGGCGCGAAATTTCTTGATGAAGCTGAAGATGTAGTCCCAGCGGCCGCAATTGAGGCCGGCCGAGTGCTCCTTCAGCTCCCACAGGATCTCGTCCATCTCGAAGCTGGCGAGAATGGTCTCGATCAGCACGGTCGCCTTGATCGAGCCCCGGGCGACGCCGAGCGCGGTCTGGGCATGGACGAAGACGTCGTTCCAGAGGCGCGCCTCTAGATGGCTTTCGATCTTCGGCAGGTAGTAGTAGGGCCCGCTGCCGCGCTTCAGGAGCTCCTTCGCATTGTGGAAGAAGCAGAGGCCGAAATCGAACAGCGAGCCCGACATCGGCTCGCCGTCGACCAGCAGATGCTTCTCCAGGAGATGCCAGCCGCGGGGGCGCACCAGGAGCACGGCGGTCTTGTCGTTGAGCTCATAGCGGCGCTTGGTCTGCGGGTCGTCGAAGGCGATGGTGCGGCGGACCGCATCCATGAGGTTCGCCTGCCCCTCGATCATGTTGGCCCAGGTCGGGGTCGAGGCATCCTCGAAATCGGCCATGAACACCGAGGCGCCGCAATTGAGCGCGTTGATGATCATCTTGCGGTCGACCGGGCCGGTGATCTCGACGCGCCGGTCCAAGAGGTCCTTGGGCAGCTTCGCTACCGTCCAATCGGACTCGCGGATCTTCCGGGTCTCCTCGAGAAAGTCGGGACGCTCCCCGGAATCGAGCCGCGCCTGACGCGCCTCGCGCAGCGCCAAGAGACGCTTGCGCTCGCCGTTGAACGTGCGCTGCAGGCCGACGAGGAAGGCGAGTGCCTCCGGGGTCAGCACCGCATCGAAGCCCGGCGCCATCGCGCCCAAGATCTCGACCCCGGCCATCAGCTTCGATGCGTTCATCATCTATCTACCTCGTTCTCGGAATGACACGGGCCGGGGTGACCTCGATGCCGGAGGGTCCCGTCGAACCGAAATCATCCACCCTCCGTTGCGATCGAGAAGCGCACCTGGGCGTGGACACGAGTGGCAAGGGCGCATTCTCGCCACTTCGCTAGAGCCGCCTCGTATCTGTCGAACGGGCCGAACACCGCTTCGGTGCCGGCCACGATCTGCTTGAAGCACGAGTCGGCGAACTCGCCGCCCAGCACCCAATAGCGAACTTCGGACTGCGTTTGCACGGTTGGATTCCTCCGTTTCAGTGGAATTGCTCGGTTTCGGTCGAGCCCGCCATCGCCGTGGTCGATGCTTGGCCGCCGGAGATGGCGAGGCTGACCGCATCGAAATAGCCGGTGCCGACTTCGCGCTGATGGCGGGTGGCGGTGTAGCCGTATTGCTCAGAGGCGAACTCGGCCGTTTGCAGCTCGGCATAGGCCGCCATGCCGCGCTCCTTGTAGCCGCGCGCCATCTCGAAGGTGGCGTGGTTCAGGCTGTGGAACCCGGCCAAGGTCACGAACTGGAACTTGTAGCCCATGGCGCCCAGCTCGGCCTGGAAGCGGGCGATGGTGGCTTCATCCAGCTTTGCCCGCCAATTGAACGAGGGCGAGCAGTTGTAGGCGAGCAGCTTGCCCGGGAATTCCCGCTGAATCGCCTCGGCGAAGCGCCTGGCGCCGTCGAGGTCGGGCTTCGAGGTCTCCCACCACAGGAGATCGGCATAGGGCGCATAGGCGAGTCCGCGGGCGATGCAGTAGTCGAGGCCCATGCCCTTTTTGATGCGATGGAAGCCCTCGGCGGTGCGGGCACCCTGTTCGACAAAGGGATGGTCGCGCTCATCGATGTCGCTGGTGATGAGCTGGGCGCTCTCCGCATCGGTGCGGGCCAACAGCAAGGTCGAGGTGCCGGAGACATCGGCGGCAAGCCTGGCGGCGTTGAGGGTGCGGATGAAGCTCTGGATGGGCACCAGCACCTTGCCGCCGAGATGGCCGCATTTCTTCTCCGAGGCGAGCTGATCTTCGAAATGCACGCCCGCCGCCCCGGCCTCGATCATCGCCTTCATCAGCTCGAAGGCATTCAAGGGCCCGCCGAAGCCGGCTTCGGCGTCGGCCAAGATGGGTGCCAGCCAATAGGTGCCGGTGCGGCCTTCCATATGGTCGATCTGATCGGCGCGTTGCAGCGCCTGGTTCAAGCGCTTGACCACGGCCGGCACCGAGTTGGCGGGATAGAGGCTCTGGTCGGGATAGACCTGGCCCGCGAGATTGGCGTCGGCCGCGACCTGCCAGCCGCTGAGATAGATCGCTTCCAGCCCGGCCTTGACCATCTGCACGGCCTGGTTGCCGGTATAGGCGCCCAGGGTCTGCACATAGGGCCGGCTGCGGAGGAGCTGCCAGAGGCGCCTGGCGCCGAACTCGGCCAGGCTGTGCTGGATGCGCACTGTGCCGGAGAGCCGCTCCACTTCGGCTTGCGTGTAGTCGCGCCGAATTCCCTTCCAGCGCTCGTGCGCCGCCGCATCGAGCCCGGGCAAGGCCTCGCTGGGATTGGACTTCGCTTCGTCGAGAGGGGCCATCGGCTGCTCCGTTGATCGGGTGACGCGGGCGCCGGCAACTCGATTACACTGCGCCGCAACATGCTCTGGACATCTTGGACGGTTGGTCGATAAGATCAATAAGTATCTGAAAGAAAAAGGGTAAATGTGTAATTAACAAATTACTGCAGACGGGAAATCTGAAAATCTTGTAAATTACATGCGGTGCAGCGTGACTTTTCCGGGGCCGGCGGGAGAGGGTGCGATAAGGCCATGAAAAAGAAAGCGATGTTGGGACACCGGCTGAGGCGGCTGCGCGCCGAGCACAGCCTGACGCAGGCGCAGATGGCCGAGCAGCTCGGCATCTCGGCCAGCTATCTCAATCTGATCGAGCACAATCAGCGCCCGGTCACCGTCGCCTTGCTGATGAAGCTCGGCCAGAGCTTCGACATCGACCTCCGGCAATTCGCCGAGGACGAGGAAGGCCGCCTGGTCGCCGGGCTGAAGGAGGTCTTCGCCGATCCCTTGTTCGAGGGCGCCGACATCAAGAGCCAAGACTTCCGCGAGCTGGCCGACGCGGCCCCGGCCTTGGGCCAGGCGGTGGTGACGCTCTATCAGGCCTACCGCGCCGTCCGCACCGATCTGCAGAACCTGACCGAGCGCGTCGCCGACCGCGACAAGCTGCAGCTCCTGGAGACGACCGCGTTTCCGGTCGAGGAGGTGCGCGAGTTCTTCCACGGCCACAAGAACCACTTCCCCGAGCTCGAAGCCGCCGCCGAGGCGCTGGCGGCGGAAGCGACGCTCGAGGCAGGCGATCTCTACCGGGGCTTGCGCGACTATCTGGCCCGTGCCCATGGCCTCACCGTCAGAGTGATGCCGGCGCACGTAATGGGTGCCGCGGTTCGCCGGCTCGACCGTCACAGCCGCCGCATCCTCCTCTCCGAGATGCTGCCGGCATCGGGCCGGGTCTTCCAGCTCGCCTGCCAGATTGCGCTCCTCGGTCATCGCGAGCGAATTCGCGCCCTCATCGAGACTGCCGGCTTCTCCGGCGATGAGGCGCGGCGCCTGGCGCAGCTCGGCCTCACCAACTATTTCGCCGGCGCGGTGATGATGCCCTATGGGGCCTTCCTGGAGGCGGCGCGCGCTCTCCGCTACGACATCGACGTTCTGGGCCACCGCTTCGATGCCAGCTTCGAGCAGGTTTGCCATCGCTTGACCACGCTGCAGCGCCCGAACGCGAAGGGCGTGCCGTTCTTCCTCATCCGCGTCGACAGTGCCGGCAACGTCTCCAAGCGCTTCAGCGCCGGCGGGCTGCACTTCGCCCGCTTCGGCGGCGCCTGCCCGCGCTGGAATGTCTATGACGCCTTCCGTTCGCCGGGCCTGATTCAAACCCAGCTGGCCGAGATGCCGGATAGCACCACTTATTTCAGCATCGCGCGCACGGTGACCAAGGTCGGCGGCGGGTATCGCACCCCACCGCAGCGTTTCGCCATCGGGCTAGGCTGCGAGGTCGGCCATGCCCGCCAGCTGGTCTATGCCGATGGCATCGACCTCGACGACCGTCAGGCCGCGACGCCGATCGGCCCGAATTGCCGGCTCTGCCCCAGGCTCGATTGCGGGCAGCGGGCGTTTCCGCCCTTCAATCACCGGCTCAACCCCGACGACAATCTCCGCGGCATCTCCGCCTACGCCTTCGCGCCGGGACCGACACGCTGATACGGCGCGCCTTTTGAGACTCGCGCCGTCGACGGCGTAGATCGCGCGCGCGTCTCCGCCTCGTTCGTGTGCGGGACGTCTCGACGTTCGCACGGGGCCACCGCCTCTGACCGGAGCAGACCGGGGATCAGCGGAGGCGGAGCAATAGAGCTTGATACTTTCAAGGCATCTGATCGCTTAGAGTCTGATCCGCTGAGGTGCGATCACCCCCTCACCCTTCCCTCTCCCCCAATGGGGGGTCGGAACGGTCGGGGACGGGTCCTTCCGTCCCCGACGCAGCGCCGGAAGGATCCGGCGCTGCCGTTCCCGACGGTTGCGAAGGTTTGGTGAGGCGAAGCCGAACCTAGCCGGAGCTGGGTGAGGGGGATTCCATGTCACCGGATCGCGCTTAGCCCCGCTGATCTCCGGAAAATAATTTGAAACAGCGTATCCATCCGGTGACGCTTTCAATTACCCACATTTAGCGCGGGCGCTGAGGGATCGCACAAGTTCTTGCGCTGTTGGAATCGGCTGTGATTCCTTGTCTAGCACCGAATCGCGAGGGGAGCGGTGCCAATGGCGGGGGGATCTGATGCATGGTTTGA
>JACQAG010000052.1 GCA_016195085.1 Pseudomonadota bacterium
CCTTGGCGGCGAGCGCGGCGCGGATCGCCAGGATGCCGGAGTGATAGTAGGTGCCGTCGCCCAGATTGGCGAACACGTGCGCCGTTTCGGTGAACGGCGCCTGGCCGATCCAGGCGGCGCCCTCGCCGCCCATCTGGCTGAAGGTCTCGGTGTTGCGGTCCATCCACAGCGCCATGTAATGGCAGCCGATGCCGGCCAAGGCCCGGCTTCCGTCGGGCACCTTGGTCGAGGTGTTGTGCGGGCAGCCGGAGCAGAAATAGGGCGTGCGCTTGAACGCCGCCTTCGGCTCCGCCAGCGCCTTCTCCTTGGCTTCGAGGAAAGCCAAGCGCCGCTGGATCCGCTCGCTCGTGTAGAAGCGGCCGATGCGGCCGGCGATCACCCGGGCGATGCCGGCCGGCGTCAGCTCGTCGGCCGAGGGCAGGATCCAGTTGCGCTCCTCGTCGAACTTGCCGATGACCCGCGGCCGCACATCCTCCTTCCAATTGTAGAGCTGCTCCTTCAATTGGTTCTCGATGACGGCGCGCTTCTCCTCCACCACCAGGATCTCTTCCAAGCCTTCGGCGAAGTGGCGGACACCCTCGCGCTCCAAGGGCCAGACCATGGCAACCTTGTAGACGGTAAGGCCGATCTCGGCCGCGTGCGCATCGTCGATGCCGAGATCTTCCAAGGCCTGGCGCACGTCGAGATAGGACTTGCCGGTGGTGACGATGCCGAAGCGGCGCTGCGGGCTGTCGATGACCACGCGATCGAGATGGTTGGCGCGGGCAAAGGCCAGTGCGGCATAGAGCTTGTAGCGATGCAGCCGGTATTCCTGCTCCAACGGCGTGTCCGGCCAGCGGATGTTGAGGCCGCCCGGCGGCAGCTCGAAATCCTGGGGCAGCAGGATCTTGACCCGCTCGGGGTCGACCGCGACCGAGGCCGAGCTGTCGGCGGTCTCGGCGATGGTCTTGAGCGCGATCCAGCAGCCGGAATAGCGGCTCATGGCGATGCCGTAGAGACCGTAGTCGATGATCTCCTGCACGCCGGCCGGGTTCAGCACGGGAATCGAGGCATCGGTGAAGGCGTATTCCGATTGGTGCGCCAGGGTCGAGGACTTGCAGGCATGATCGTCGCCGGCCAGCGCCAAGACGCCGCCATGGCGCGAGGTGCCGGCGGAGTTCGCATGCTTGAAGACGTCGCCCGAGCGATCGACCCCGGGACCCTTGCCGTACCAGATGCCGAAGACGCCATCGACCTTCGCACCTTCGGCGAGATTGACCTGCTGGCTGCCCCACACGGCGGTTGCCGCCATGTCCTCGTTCACGCCGGGGGTGAAGCGGATGTTATTCGCCTCGAGGAAGCGCTTTGCCTTCCAGAGCTGCTGGTCGAAGCCGCCGAGCGGCGAGCCGCGATAGCCGGAAATGAAACAGCCGGTCTTGAGACCGGCCGCCGCGTCCAGTTGGCGTTGCAGGATCGGCAGGCGAACCAGCGCCTGCACGCCGGTAAGGTAAATTCGGCCGCTCTCGATTGTGTATTTGTCGTCGAGGCTGACCGCGGCGAGGGCCATCTCTGGTGCCTTTTCCAAAGCCGTTTTTAAGTCCGCTGAGCCTAACAGAACTTAGAGATGGGAGGGGGGCCTGGCAACGCACAAGCCCCGGAGCTTCCTCGAAACGCAAGGAAGCATCGAGGCTCCGGCACCGGCCGGGGCGGCATTGCCTTGGCGTGGGTGGCGGGTGATGTTTTCTTTCCCGTCGTTCCCCCGTGCGTTCGGCGCGGTTACACCTTATACCGGCCCTAGATTCCTCACCCTCTCGAGCCCTCCATGACCGTGCTCCTGACCGGCGCCGCCGGGTTCATCGGCTACCACGTCGCCATGGCGCTTTTGGCCCGGGGCGATTCCGTGGTCGGAATCGACAATCTCAATCCCTATTACGATCCGGCCTTGAAGCGCGCCCGGCTCGCCCGGCTCGAGGGCCAGCCCGGCTTCGCCTTCCACGAGATGAGCATCGCCGACCGCTTGACCTTCGGCGCCTTCGCCGCCATCCGCCGCGACGTCAACCAGGTCGTGCATCTGGCGGCCCAGGCGGGCGTGCGCCATTCCCTCGAGCAGCCCTTCGACTACGCCGATGCCAATCTGCAGGGCCACCTGGCCGTGCTCGAGCTCAGCCGGCGGCTGCCGCGGCTGGATCACCTCGTCTATGCGTCCTCCTCCTCGGTCTATGGCGCCAACGACAAGCTGCCCTTCTCCACCAAGGATCGCACCGACCGGCCGATCTCGCTCTATGGCGCCACCAAGAAGGCAGGCGAGATGATGACGGCCTCCTACAGCCACCTCTACCGGCTGAAGGCGACGGGCTTGCGCTTCTTCACCGTCTACGGACCCTGGGGCCGGCCGGACATGTCGGCCTGGCTCTTTACCCGGGCGATCCTCGAGGGGCGGCCGATCCCTGTCTTCAATCGCGGCGACATGCGCCGCGACTTCACCTACATCGACGATATCGTCGCCGGCGTGCTGGCCGCCCTCGATCGCCCGCCCGAAGATGACGGCAAGGAGCCGCCGCATCGGCTCTACAATCTCGGCAATAGCCGCAGCGAGGAGCTCTTGCGCTTCATCCAGCTCATCGAGGCGGCGGTCGGCAGACAAGCGATCCTCGATCATCGGCCGATTCAGCCTGGCGACGTCAAGGATACCTTCGCCGATATCAAAGCCTCTCGCCGGGATCTCGGCTTCGAGCCCAAGACCACGATCGACGACGGCGTTCCGCGCTTCGTCGCCTGGTACCGTGACTATCACCGGCTCTAGGGCGGTAAATCTGCCGGAGGCGAAGAGGATGGCGCTCAAGAACACCGCGGAGAGCTATGGCTCTGTCAGCAAGTGGGTGCATTGGCTGGCGGCCGCCATGGTGCTCGCTATGTATCTCCTGGCGCTTGCCTTCACCAATATGGAGGAGGGCGCGGCGCAGAAGTCCCTCGTCACCATCCACCAGTCGGTCGGCCTCATCATCCTCGCCGTGGCGGTGTTCCGGGTGCTGTGGCGCCGGAGCGATCCGCGGCCGCCATTGCCTGACGACATGCCGCGTCCGGAGCGTCTGGTGGCCCGAAGCGTGCAGGCATTCCTCTATCTGGCGCTGTTGATCCTGCCGGTGACCGGCTATGTCTTCGCCAACGCCTTCGGCGACGAGGTGAGCTTCTTCGGCCTCGCCATGCCGCGGCTCCTGGAAAAGCACATCCCCATCCGCAACACCGCCTGGTTCTTCCACCAATGGACGGCCTATCTCATGCTGGCCGCGCTGGCGCTCCACCTGGGCGGTGCGCTCTACCACCATTTCGTGCGGCGCGATGCGGTGCTGAAGCGGATGCTGCCGCGAGGGGGCGCAGATTAGCGATGAACAGACCCTCACCCTCCCGCTAGCGCGGGTCCCTCCCTCTCCCGCGATGCGGGCGAGGGGCTATGAGCGGCGTTGCTTTAGGCCCCTCTCCCGCACCGCGGGAGAGGGTGCCGACCCTGAGCTTGTCGAAGGGGAGGCGGGTGAGGGTCGTATACGCCGCTAACGCCCCTCATAGAGCGCATCCAGCCTTGCCCCGTGCACTTTGCGGATCTCGTGGCGGCGGATCTTGAGGGTGGGTGTGAGCATGGCGTTGTCCTGGGTGAAGGCGTTCGCGGTGATGACGAACTGGCGCACCCGCTCGATCGAGGAGAGCCGCAGGTTCACCCGTTCGATCGCCTGTGACATCGCCTGGCGGAAATTGTCGTCCTCGACCAATGACGCCAGATCCAGCGCGCGGCCTTGGCCCGCGGCCCATTCGCCGGCCCACTCCTTGTCCGGCACGATCAAGGCGGAGAGATAGGGCCGGCGGTCGCCCACCACCATGGCCTGGGCGATCTCCGGCTGCAGGGTCAAGAAGCCCTCGATCTTCTGCGGGCTCACATTGTCGCCGCCGGAGACGACGATGATGTCGCGCTTGCGGTCGGTGATCTCGATATAGCCGTCCGCATCGATGCGGCCGATGTCGGCGGTGTAGAGCCAGCCGTCGCGAATGGTGCGCTGGGTTGCCTCGGGATCGCCCCAATAGCCCTGCATCAACAGCTCGCCCTTGACCAGGATCTCGCCGTCCTCGCCCCGCTTCACCTCCACTCCCTTCAAGGGCGGTCCGACCGTGTGCAGCTTGATCCGGGACGGCCGGTTGCAGCTGATCACCGGTGCGGCCTCGGTCTGCCCATAACCTTGCAGCAGGCGCACGCCAAGGGCGATGAAGAACACCCCCACCTCGTAGTTGAGCGGCGCGCCGCCGGAGACGAAGGCCTTGAGCCTGCCGCCGAAGCGCCGGCGCACCTTGCGTCGAACCAGGAGGTCGAGCAGGCGGTCGAGGAGGCGCTCCGGGAGCGTGAGGCTGCCGGGCTCTTCATAGGCCTTGCGCCCGAGCGCCAGCGTGCGCTCGAACAAGAGCCGCTTCAGCGGGCTTGCCCGTTCGACGCCCTTGGTGATGCGGCCATGCAGCACCTCGTAGAGGCGCGGCACCGCGGTGATGATGGTGGCGCGCGCCTCGAGGAAGTTCTGCGCCAGCGCGTCCGCACCCTCGGCGTAGTAGATCTCCGCGCCGATCGAGATCGGGAAGAACTGCCCGCCGGAATGCTCGTAGGCGTGGCTCAACGGCAGAAACGACAGGAACACCTCGCGCCCGAGGCCGAGCTCGGCCAGCACGTCGGCCGCTCCCATGCAATTGCAGATGATGGCGCCGTGGCTCAGCATCACACCCTTGGGCGCGCCGCCGGTGCCCGAGGTGTAGATGAGGCAGGCGATGTCGGAGCGCGCCCGCTGGGCGGCGACCGCGCGCACGTCATCGACCTGCCCCGCACCTTCCTCGAGCATGTCTTGCCAGAGATAGCACCGGAGCTCCTGCTCGCTTCCGGGCGGCAAGGATTCGATCGAGACCAGAAACTCGACCGAGGGTGCCCGCGAGGCCGCCGGCAAGAGCCGCTCGGCCAGCTTGCTGCTGGACACGATCACCGCCTTGGCGCCGCTGCTGTCGAGGATGTAGCGGTGATCGTCGGCGGTGTTGGTGGTGTAGGCGGGCACGCTGATGGCGCCGGCGGCCATGATCGCCACGTCGGCGATGAGCCATTCCGGCCGGTTCTCGGAAACCAGCGCCACCCGGTCGCCGGGCCCGATGCCCCTGGCGCGGAGAGCGCGGGAAAGCCGGCTCGCCGCTTCGGCCACCTCAGCCCAGCTCAGCTTCCGCCACTTGCCCTCGAGCTTCCGCCACAGGAACGGCCGGCGGCCCTTCCTCTCGGCCTGCTCGAAGAACATCAAAGGCAGATTGCGGATCTCGGTGTAGTCCATGATCCTCCCGCCCCACCCCCCTCATCGGCCAGTCGATGGCTGGCCTTGTTTGTCGGAGCCGCGCCGCAGAGATATAAGGCACGAAGGGACCCGGAGATAGACATGGCGAGAGCGAAACCGGCGGAACGACCGCAGGCAGCGCTCGGGCGCTTGCCCGAGTGGGATTTGCGCGACCTCTACCCGAGCCCGGATTCGCCCGAGCTCGCCCGCGACCTCGATGGCGCGGAGCGTGCCGCCAAGGCCTTTCGCGAAGCGTGGGCCGGGCGGCTGGCGGCTGCTTCGGGAGGCGATCTCGCCCGGGCGATCGCCGACTATGAGCGCATCGACGAGACCCTGGCACGCGCCAGTAGCTACGCGCAGCTCCTGCATGCGAAGGACGTCGCCAATCCCGAGATCGGCAAGTTCTATCAGTCGGTGCAGGAACGCACCAACAGCATTGCCTCCGAACTGTTGTTCTTCACCCTCGAGCTCAATCGGCTGGAAGAGGCCGAGCTGCAGACAAAGCTGGCCGACGCCAAGCTCGGCCGCTATCGGCCCTGGCTGCGCGACATCCGGGTCTTTCGCGACCACCAGCTCAAAGAGGAGATGGAACGGCTGCTGCACGAGAAGCAGGTGGCCGGACGATCGGCATGGACGCGGCTCTACGACGAGACCATGGCCGCACTCCGCTTCCCCTTGGGCAAACAGGCGCTCACCATCGCCGAGATCCTGAACCGGCTCAGCTCCAAGAACGCCCGCACCCGCCGCCAAGCGGCAGAATCCCTGGGCCGAGTTCTGGAGGAGAATCTCCGGCTGTTCTCTCTCATCACCAACACGCTTGCCAAGGACAAGGAGATCGAGGACCGCTGGCGCCACTATCCCAACCCCATGGCCCAGCGCAACAAGGTGAACCAGGTCGAGGACGCGGTGGTGGCGGCCCTCATCGAGGCGGTCAAAGACGCCTACGCGCCGTTGTCGCACCGCTACTACCGCATCAAGGCGAAGTGGTTCGGCAAGGACCAGCTCGACTATTGGGACCGGAATGCGCCCTTGCCCGAGGATGCCGACCGCCTCGTGCCGTGGGCCGAGGCGGAGACGACCGTGCTCGCGGCCTATCGCCGGTTCTCGCCGCGCCTGGCCGAAATCGGCCAGCGCTTCTTCCAGGGCGACTGGATCGATGCGCCGGCCAAGCCCGGCAAGGCGTCGGGCGCGTTCGCCCATCCGACCGTGCCCAGCGCGCACCCCTATCTCCTCCTCAACTACCAAGGCCGCACCCGCGACGTCATGACCTTGGCCCATGAGCTGGGCCATGGGGTGCATCAGGTGCTGGCAGCGAAGCAGGGCCACCTCATGGCCGACACGCCCTTGACCTTGGCCGAGACCGCCTCGGTCTTCGGCGAGATGCTGACCTTCCGGGCGCTGCTGGAGGCGGAAAAGAAGCCGAAACGGCGCCGCGTGCTCATCGCCGGTAAGGTCGAGGACATGCTGAACACGGTCGTGCGCCAGGTCGCCTTGCACGAGTTCGAGTTCCGGGTCCATGGCGAGCGCCCCAAGGGCGAGCTCACGCCCGAACGGCTCTCGGAGATATGGCTCGACGTGCAGCAGGAGAGCCTAGGCCCGGCGATCCGGTTCGATCATTCCTATCGGAGCTATTGGGCCTACATCCCGCATTTCGTGCACACGCCCTTCTACGTCTACGCCTATGCCTTCGGCGATTGCCTGGTGAACTCGCTCTACGCCGTCTACCAGGACGCCGAACAGGGCTTCGCCGAGCGCTATCTCGACATGCTGGCGGCCGGTGGCACGCATCGGCACCAGGAGCTCTTGGCCCCCTTCGGGCTCAATGCCAGCGATCCCGCCTTCTGGCGCCGGGGACTCAAGGTCATCGAGACATTCGTGGACGAGCTCGAGGCCAGCACGTGAGCCTTGGTCGGCACCGAAACGCGGCGCGGCCTCCCCTCACCCGCTCGCTCGCGCTCGCGACCTCTCCCCCTGGAGAGGTGAAGAAGGGTGCTGACTTCCTACTCCCTCTCCCGCGGGGAGAGGGCTGGGGTGAGGGGAGGCCGCGCCACGATTCGAGGCTTCCAGCAAGCCCGCCGGAATCTTAATGAGCGACGACGAGAACAGCCTCGGGGGCCGGGTGCGCCGCTATGCCAGGGTGGGTGCGGCGGTCGGCGGCCTGGCCGCGCGTCTCGCCGGTGCCCGCTATCTCGGCTTCCGGCTCGACCGCGACCAGCACGCAGCCGAGCTGCGCGCCGCCTTGGGCGGCCTCAAGGGGCCCTTGATGAAGGTGGCGCAGCTTCTCTCGACGATCCCCGGCGCCTTGCCCAGCGCCTATGCCGACGAGCTCTCCCAGCTGCAATCGGATGCGCCGTCGATGGGTTGGCCCTTCGTGCGCCGGCGCATGGCGGGCGAGCTGGGTTTGGATTGGCAGAAGCGGTTCCGCTCCTTCTCCCATGAAGCGGCCGCCGCGGCATCCTTGGGCCAGGTGCATCGCGCGATCGCCGCCGATGGGCGGGACGTCGCCTGCAAGCTGCAATATCCCGACATGAACTCGATCGTGGAGGCGGATCTGGGGCAGCTGAAGCTGGTCTTCGCCGTCTTCGAGCGCTACGACCGGGCGGTCACCACCTCCCATATCCATGCCGAGATCTCCGAGCGGCTGCGCGAGGAGCTGGATTACGCCCGCGAGCTTCGGCACATGCTGCTCTATCGCCGCATGCTGGCGGCCGAGACGGGGGTCGTCGTGCCGGAGCCCGCACCGGAGCTGTCGACGCGGCGTCTCATCACCATGAGCTGGCTGGACGGCGTCAAGCTGACCCAGGTCATCGACACCACGCCCATCGAGCGCCGCAACCGCGTCGCCTACAACATGTTCCGCGCCTGGTATGTGCCCTTCTACTACTACGGCGTGATCCACGGCGATCCGCATCTCGGCAACTACACCCTTCGCGCCGACGATGGCGTCAACCTCTTGGATTTCGGCTGCATCCGGGTCTTCCGTCCGAGCTTCGTTGCCGGCGTGATCGATCTCTACCGCGCGCTCGAGCGGGGCGACATCGACTTGGCCGTGCACGCCTACGAGACCTGGGGCTTCCGCGGCCTCTCGCGCGAGGTGATCGAGGTCCTCAATCTCTGGGCCCGGTTCGTCTATTCGCCGCTCCTGGAAGACCGCGCCCGGCGCATCCAGGAGAAGGAGGATGGCGTCTATGGCCGCGAGGCCGCCGAGAAGGTGCATGGCGAGCTCAGGCGTCTGGGCGGGGTAACCCCGCCTCGGGAGTTCGTGCTGATGGACCGGGCCGCCATCGGCTTGGGCTCGGTCTTCCTCAGGCTCAAGGCCGAGATCAACTGGCATCGGCTCTTCCATGAGCTGATCGCCGATTTCGATCCGAAGCGGCTGGGTAAGCGCCAGGCGGCCGCGCTCAAGGCCGTGGGGCTGCCGCCCGCCGCCTGAGCCGGGCTCCTTGCCTAGTTTTCGCGCGCGACCGGCGCAACTGCCCAGAAATTGTGCAATTCAGCCATGGCTCGGCCCCGGCCGAAGCGGCCGGCCAAGCAGGTCACCCGCGGAAACTCCATGCCCGCCGCCTTCTCTCTGGGTTGGCATGGATCTTGTTCCTCCTGCTGCGCTGCAGCGTGGGCGGCGGCGGCCGTGGGGGATCCTCGGCCGCCATCGGGCCTAGCCCTCGCGCGCGGCTTGGCAGTTTGAACGTGGCCGGAGATGCCGCGAGAGGGATGGGGTGACAGCAATGACGACTAAGCACGGAAAAACTCTGGGTCTCGCAGCCCTCCTATGGGCCGCGGCACCGGTTTCGGCCTTCGCCGCCGATCCGCCGAAGATCGATTCCGGCGACACGGCCTGGATGCTGACCTCGGTGGCCCTGGTCCTGATGATGACGATACCGGGGCTCGCCTTATTCTACGGCGGCATGGTGCGCAAGAAGAACGTGCTGGACACGGTGATGCAGAGCTTCGCCATCACCTGCCTCGTCACCATCTTGTGGATGATCGTCAACTACAGCGCCGCCTTCACCGCCGGCACGCCGTTCTTGGGGGGCTTCAGCCGCGCCTTCCTCCAGGGTGTCGCCAGCGACATCGCGGCCAACTCGAAGTCGGTTCCCTCGGTCAACTCGCTGGCGCCGACCATCCCCGAGATGGTCTATATGTGCTTCCAGCTCACCTTCGCCATCATCACGCCGGCGCTCATCTGCGGCGCGTTTGCCGAGCGGATGAAGTTCTCGGCGATGCTGTGGTTCATGGCGCTGTGGGCGACCCTCGTCTATGCGCCGATCGCCCACTGGGTGTGGGGTCCGGACGGCATCTTCAACAGCGGCAACGATGCCGCCTGGGTGCACGTGCTGGATTTCGCCGGCGGCACCGTGGTGCATGTCAATGCCGGCGTCGCCGGCCTGGTGACGGCGCTGGTCCTGGGCAAGCGCAAGGGCCTCGGCACCGAGAACATGGCGCCGCACAACCTCGTCTACACCATGATCGGCGCCTCATTGCTCTGGGTCGGCTGGTTCGGCTTCAACGCCGGCTCGGCGACGAGCGCCGGCCTGCAGGCCGGGATGGCGATGACCGTGACCCAGATCGCGACCGCGGCCGCCGGGCTCTCCTGGATGTTCGCGGAATGGGCGATCAAGGGTAAGCCGAGCCTGCTCGGCATCTGCTCGGGAGCGGTCGCCGGCCTGGTTGCGATCACGCCCGCCTCGGGCTTCGTCGGACCGTTCGGCGCCTTGGTCATCGGCACCGTCGCCGGTCTCGTCTGCTACTGGGGTGCGGTGTCGCTCAAATCGATGTTCGGCTATGACGACGCGCTCGATGCCTTCGGCGTGCACGCGGTCGGCGGCGCGGCCGGGGCGCTTTTGACCGGCGTCTTCGCCATCAACGAGTATGGCGGCACCTCCGGCCTCATCGAAGGCAATGGCGTCCAGGTGCTCTACCAGGCGATCGGCATCGTCACCGTGGTGGTCTACGACGCGATCGCCACGCTCATCATCCTCAAGGTGATCGACGCGGTCATCGGCCTCAGGGTCGATCTCGATGTCGAACGCGACGGGCTCGATCTCAACCTGCATGGCGAGGTCGTGCCCTAAGGTCCGGGGGCGTTCGTGCCTCCAGGGTGGGAGGAGGCGGCCGGTTTGGCCGCCTCTTCTGCTTGCGGGGTGGGGAGAAATCGCTTCGGCCTTCACAAAAGCGGCGATGCAAGGCATTGTGGCGCCCGCTGAACCGGGGGCCGTGGGCTGATGAAACTTGCCGTTGCCAAGGAAAGCCGGGCGCATGAGGCGCGGGTCGCCGCTACACCCGACTCGGTCAAGAAGCTGATCCAGCTCGGCCTCGAGGTGGTGGTGGAGACCGGCGCCGGTGCCGCCGCCTCCTTCCTCGACGAAGCCTACCGCCAAGCCGGAGCCCAGATCGCCCAGAGCCAGGAAGCGGCCTTCGCCGAGGCCGACATCGTCATCAAGGTGCAGCGGCCGCTCGGCCCCTCCGAGGAGCCGAACGAGCTCGCCCGCATCAAGGAGGGCGCCACCCTTATCGGCCTCTTGGCCCCTCATGCCGACAAGGCGCTCATCCAGGCCTATGCCGATCGCAAGCTCTCCGCCTTCGCCCTCGAGCTCTTGCCGCGCATCACCCGCGCCCAGAGCATGGACGTCTTGTCGTCGCAATCGAACCTCGCCGGCTACAAGGCAGTCATCGACGCGGCGGCGGAGTTCGGCCGCATCTTCCCGATGATGATGACGGCGGCGGGAACGGTGCCGCCGACCCGGGTCCTGGTCATGGGGGTGGGCGTGGCCGGCCTGCAGGCGATCGCCACCGCCAGGCGCTTGGGCGCCATCGTGTCCGCCACCGACGTCCGGCCGGCGACCAAGGAGCAGGTGCAGAGCCTGGGCGCCACCTTCGTTGCGGTCGAGGATGAGGAGTTCCTGCAGGCGCAGACCGCCGGCGGCTATGCCAAGGAGATGAGCGCCGCCTACAAGACGAAGCAGGCCGCCCTCATCGCCGAGACCATCAAGAAGCAGGACATCGTCATCTGCACCGCACTCATCCCCGGCCGTCCGGCGCCGGTGCTGGTGAGCGAGGACATGGTGAAGACGATGAAGCCGGGCTCGGTCATCGTCGATCTCGCGGTCGAGCAGGGCGGCAATTGCCCCTTGTCGGAGTTCGGCCGGATCGTGGTCAAGCACGGGGTCAAGCTCGTCGGCCACGCCAATATGCCGAGCCGGGTCGCGGTCGATGCGAGCCAGCTCTACGCCCGCAACGTCACCACCTTCCTCGGGCTCATCGTCGACAAGGAAACGAAGGCGCTCAAGCTCGACAAGAACGACGAGATCATCAAGGCAACGCTGCTGACCGAGGGCGGCCTCGTGGTCCACCCCTCGCTCGCGGGCTGAGAGGAGCCATGGATCCGGAAAAATTCGTCGACCGGGCGGCCCAGCTCGCGACCTCCGCGCGCGCCCTTGCCGACCAGGCCAGCCAGCTGGCCCAGGACGCAACCGGGATCGCGCTCAAGGCCGGCGAGGCGCAGGGCCTCGATCCGACGATCATGGGCTTGACCGTCTTCGTGCTCGCCTGCTTCGTCGGCTACTACGTCGTTTGGCGGGTGACGCCGGCCTTGCACTCGCCCTTGATGAGCGTCACCAACGCCGTCTCCTCGGTCATCGTCGTGGGCGCCTTGATCGCCGCCGGGCCGGCCGGGTACGACTTCTCGAAGATCATGGGCTTCTTCGCCGTGATCCTCGCCTCGGTCAACATCTTCGGCGGCTTCATCGTCACGCAGCGCATGCTGCAGATGTTCAAGAAGAAGAAGTAGGCAGGCGACATACGAGATGAGCGTCAACCTCGCTGCTCTCTGCTATCTCGTAGCCAGCGTCTGCTTCATCATGGCGTTGCGCGGTCTGTCTTCGCCGGAGACCGCCCGCAACGGCAATATGTTCGGCGTCGGCGGCATGCTGATCGCGATCGCCACCACCTTGGCGCTGCCGAGCGTGGTGAGCTACCCGCTGATCGCGGTCGCCATCCTCATCGGCGGGGCGATCGGCACGGTGATCGCGCTTCGCATCCAGATGACGGCGCTCCCCCAGCTCGTGGCCGCCTTCCACAGCCTGGTTGGTCTCGCCGCCGTATTCGTGGCGGCAGCCGCCTTCTATCAGCCCGAGGCCTACGGCATCGGCACCCGCGGCCACATCCATATCAACAGCCTCATCGAGATGAGCCTCGGCACCGCCATCGGCGCCATCACCTTCACCGGCTCCATCGTCGCCTTCGCCAAGCTGCAGGCGCTCATCACCGGCAAGCCTCTGGTCTTCCCGCTCCAGCATCCGTTGAACGCGGCCCTCGGCATCGGCGTCGTCCTCCTCATCGTCTGGCTGTGCATCGGCCAGTCGACCGGGGCGTTCTGGCTCATCGCCCTCTTCGCCTTCGCGCTCGGCTTCCTGTTGATCCTGCCGATCGGCGGCGCCGACATGCCGGTCGTCATCTCGATGCTGAACAGCTATTCCGGCTGGGCCGCTGCCGGCATCGGCTTCACCTTGCACAACAACCTCCTGATCGTGACCGGCGCCTTGGTCGGCTCGTCCGGCGCCATCCTCAGCTACATCATGTGCAAGGGGATGAACCGCTCGATCTTCAACGTGATCCTCGGCGGCTTCGGCGGCGAGGTGGCAGGCCCGGCGGCCGGCGCCGCCGGCGGCGACCGCACGGTACGCACGGGTGCGGGCGAGGATGCGGCCTTCATCCTCAAGAACGCCGCCTCGGTCATCGTCGTGCCGGGCTACGGCATGGCGGTCGCCCAGGCCCAGCACGCGCTCCGCGAGATGGCGGACATCTTGAAGAAGGAGGGCGTCAGCGTGCGCTACGCCATCCACCCGGTGGCCGGCCGCATGCCGGGGCACATGAACGTGCTGCTGGCGGAGGCGAACGTGCCCTATGACGAGGTCTTCGAGCTGGAGGAGATCAACCGCGACTTCGCCACCTGCGATGTGGTGTACGTGATCGGCGCCAACGACGTGACCAACCCGGCGGCGAAGACCGACCCCAAGAGCCCGATCTACGGCATGCCGATCCTGGATGTGGAGAAGGCGAAGACCGTGCTCTTCGTCAAGCGCTCGATGGCATCGGGCTATGCCGGCGTGGAGAACGAGCTCTTTTACCGCCCGAACACCATGATGCTGTTCGGCGACGCCAAGAAGATGACCGAGGATCTGGTCAAGTCGCTGGCGTAGGTCGCTCGGCGTTCGCCCTTCTTCACCTCTCCAGGGGGAGAGGTCGCGAGCGTAAGCGAGCGGGTGAGGGGAGGCGCCGCGACAGCGTGGCATTGCCGGTTGGCACGCGGCGATCGAGCGCGGCGACGCTGCCCCTCACCCCAGCCCTCTCCCCAAGGGGGCTTTGCACATAATCACCCAGTTGCCCAATTAATCCCATGGCTGCACAAAAAGTCTGATCCTTAAGGTTCTTCACTGGGTTCGCTTGGCTTGATCGGCATATAAATATTTAGCAACAACAAAAGAGATATTTTTGAACCCAGATACTGAATGTAAGAATGGTCTGCCACAAAGCTATTGGAAGGCACTACGGCAGCTAGCCGAGCCATTCGAACTTATGAAATTCACACTGATATATGATGGCGACCTCCCGTCATCCGGCAATAAGTCGAAGCCGCTGATGGCTAGTCGCATTCGCAATGATTTTCATGACCAAATCGCGGACCTATGGGAAAGCCATGTGGTGTTCCGTGGGCTTGCGCGCACCGCGCGCGTCTTGGCCAAGCCTTCACAGGAATATGGCTTAGTCGGATTTCGTACCGTCGATCTGCCCGCCTACAATGAACCAGTCCCGCCCGTTGAGCCTGGATATGTCGATCTATGCGCGTCAATCCCGGTCCCAAACGTTGGTAATTTTATCCCACTAGTCCGAAACTCCCTCAATCTCGCATGCAGTGTGGATATCCTATTTCTGCGACATGAGGAGCCAATGTCGCTGATGAAAAATGGTGGCGATTTGGATGGACGGATCGCAACCCTCTTCGATGCTCTACGAATGCCAGAACCGAAACATAAGTATGTTGGTGACGTACCGACAGCAGACCCGCTTTACGTCGTGTTGGAAGATGACGTGCTGATTTCGGATCTATCGATCAAGACCGGCCGTCTATTGGGTGACAGGACAAAGAAGCCGCACACGGTAAGGCTGACAGTCGATGTGACGATCAAGGTACTTCGCGTTACCAATGAAAACCAGTGTCTGATCGGCGGCTAGCCATGGCTGATTACTATCCTGGTCATCATGTCTTCAGAGGCGATCTCATAGGGGTGAAGGACGGGGTATCGACCGGAATCTGTTTGCAACGGAAGGATGACGGTTCGACATTCTTCCTGATTTACGAAGGCCCAACATCCATCAGGTTCTATCTGGACGAAAAGGCAACCAAAATCCTGGTGACACAACTACAATAACTTTGCTAGCACACTAGAATGCTTTCTTCTTGCCTTTGCAATGTGTTCCGTAAATTAACTCCAAACCTCTTAATATTCTATGGTCATCAGCTTGTCTAGGTGCGGCTTGGTTCCCAAAGATCATCTTGAATGACCCAGCTTCTGTTAGGATAACCTGTCGATCAAAGTTCACGCGAAACGGACCTTCTGGGTCATATTCTATCTTAACGTTTCTAGGATCGACATCATTCAATTTTAAGATCGTTTCTTCTTTATCAAGTTGTGCCATATCACCCGATATCCAAAACGTCGACAGTGCATATACACAGTTTTTCTTGTCTTTTGCCCACCAGAAATGGCGAATACTCCCTTCATCTTCTCCCGTTGAAATATAGTTTAACACCTGTGCGACAATGTCTTCTTGGTCTCTGCCCTGGTAAAAGCGTTCAGCCTCGGCTTTTGTTTCGTAAGCGGTGCTTTTCCCCCACCCGTGAGGCGATAGCCGGTCTGTGAGAATCTCTAGCCCTTTGTGGGTAGGGCATAGGGACTATGACGGACACGGGTGACGATCCTAGGACTAAGGCCGCGCCGGCGCGGCGCGTTGAGA
>JACQAG010000053.1 GCA_016195085.1 Pseudomonadota bacterium
AGCATCGGCGAGCCGACCTGACGACGCGGGCGGGCAAATTGGCCGCAACCCTTCGGGACGCGCCGATTTTGCCCGACTGCTTTGTCGCCGGCACTCGGCGATGCTTTAGCATCGCCGTCGCACCGGCTCCGCGCATTCGGGTAAAATCGGCAGCGTCGCGGCCACGTCCATTGCTCAGATAGGCTCCGAGTCGGGAATGACGGCGGTGGCTTCCACCTCGACCAGCCATTCGGGCCGGGCGAGCGCGGAGACGACGAGGCCGGTCGACACGGGGAAAACCCCTTTCAGATGCTTGCCGATGGTGCGGTAGGCCGCTTCGCGGTAGCGCGGGTCGGTGATGTAGATGGTGATCCGGCAGATATGATGGACGGACGCGCCGGCCTCCGCCAGAAGGAGCGCGATGTTCAGCATGGCGCGGTCGGCCTGGGCGCCGGCATCGCCGATGGCCACACTCGCGCCGGTCGCCAGGTCCTGGCCGACCTGTCCGCGCACGAACACCATGGTGCCGCGCGCCTTCACCACCTGGCAGAGGTCGTTGTCGAGCTTCTGCTCGGGATAGGTATCGCGCGTGTTGAAGCGGCGGATGCGCTGGTGAATCACCGACCGTCCTCCCTCATTCTGCCGCCCGCTTCGTCCGGCCGTAAACCCGATCGGAGAGCCCCGCCGCCTCCTTGGTGAAACGCAACGGCTCGTCCCATTTGAAGCTGCGGTAGACGGCGGCCAGATGCGCGAAGGGTGGGGATTGGGCGAAGAGCTGGAAGGTGAGGCGGTGGCCGGCATAGTCCGAGTTTAGGAGATCGCGGGCGAAGGCGAGCAGCTTGCGCCGGTCGTCGGCCAGCCAATCCTGGTTGAGGGTGTAGAACTTGTTCAGCCACCCACCGGCTTCCGGATCGCGGAAGCTCGCCGCATCCGGGGTCACGCAGATTTGCCCGCCGCAGAGCTCGCGGGCGATGTGCATCGCCCTGGGCAGCCCGGTGCAGGCGAGAACTCGCCCGGTGAACAACAGCGATTGGTTGGGCATGACCAGCCCCGCCGGGCTCCGCTCGGCCGTGGCGATCGCCGCGGTCAGATGCGCATTGATGCCTTCCCGGTAGCAGGCGAGCTCGGCCAGCTTCTCCTGCACCGCCTGCTGCTTCTCGAGCCCGGTCTGGCGGACGTTCCAGAGGGCGGCACCGATCATCATGTCGGCCTGCTTCTGGATCCGCTGCACGAAGGCGAAGGCGGAGTATCGATGCAAGGTCGCCCGGATGAAGCTGGCAGCCCGGGTGTGCCGGAAGAAGAGCACGTTCTCCCACGGGATGAGCACGTCGTCGAACACCAGGAGGGTGTCGACCTCATCGAAACGGTTGGAGAGCGGATAGTCCTCCGCCGGCGCCCGTCCGGCAAAGCCGGTGCGGCAAATGAAGCGAAGATTCGGCGCCGAAAGGTCCGAGATGAAGCCCACGGCATAGTCGGACAAGGCGTCGTCGCCCCAATTGGCGATGGTGGGCTTGGTGAAGGCTTGATTGGCGTAGGCGGCCGCCGTCTCGTATTTGGCGCCGCGCACGACGATGCCGGCATCGCTCTCCTTCACCACATGCAACAGCATGTCCGGATCTTGGTCCTGGGGCCGCTTCGAGCGGTCGCCCTTGGGATCAGTGTTGGCGGAGACGTGGAACGGGTCGTTGCGGATCGCGCGCTCGACATGGCGGCGGATGTTCTCGGAAAAGCGCGGGTCGACCTCGTTCAGGATGTCCTGTCCGTCATAGAGCGACCACATCTCGCCCACGGTCTCGTCGCCAACGCGGGTGACCACGCCCTTGATTTCGTCCAGGACCCGGTCGGTGGCCCGGCGCTTGGCATGCCAATCCGCCTCGGACTTGGGCAGCTTGAGCCCGATGGCGAAGCGCTCGCCCGCCTCCTCATAGGTCATGGCGGCTTGATGCCGGCTCTCATGCGCCATGTCGTAGATGCGGGCGCGGATGTCGACCAGTGGCTTGAACATGGGATGGCTGGTCACGTCCTGGACGCGCTCGCCATTGATCCAGATCCGGCGCCCGTCGCGGATCGAATCGCGGTATTGCTGTCCGGTCCTGATCATCGGCTGGAACTCCCTGGGGCATCGGTCCTGGCCCGATTGGAGAAAGCCCCTCTCCGGCGGGTCCGCGATGATGGTATGGAAGCGGGCAGGGCGTCCAGCCATGGGCGCCTGGACAACCGGAAACGATAGGAAGACCGGTCGCCCTCAATGCTGCTCCTCCGGCGGAATTACCACAGCCTGGCGCTCGGTGCCGTGGCCCTGCTGCTGGCGCTCGCGGTTCATGGCGCCGGCGAAGGCTCGCTGCTGACCGCGGGGATGCTCGTCATCTTCACGGTCATCGCCTGGGCCTTCGGCCTCTTCGTCGAGCCGATCACCAGCCTGGTCTTCTTCCTCTTCGCCGTGTTGTTCCAAGTCGCGCGGCCGGAAACGGTGTTCTCCGGGTTTCAGTCCCAGGCTTGGTGGCTGGTTTTCGGCGGCTCGGTCATCGGCATCGCCGTGGAGTCGACCGGCTTGGGACAGCGCTTGGCCGGATGGCTGTTCGGACGCGCCGCCGGCTCCTATGGGCGCGCGGTCGCCGCCGTGGCGCTGGCCGCGGTCGGGCTCGCCTTCGTCATGCCGTCGACCACCGGGCGCATCCTGTTGCTGCTGCCGATCGTCTTGGCCTTCGCCGAGCGGATCGGCTACCAGGTCGGCCGCCGCGGCCGCACCGGGCTCGTCCTCACCATGGCGGCGGCGAGCTTCATGCCGCCGACCACGATCCTGCCGGCCAACATACCGAATACGGTGCTTCTCGGCGCCGCCGAGACTCTCTATGGCGTCAAGCTCACCTATGGCCCCTATCTGCTGCTGCACTTTCCCATTCTGGGCGCGCTCAAGACTGCGTGCCTGATCTGGATGGCGGTTCGGCTGTTTCCGGACGCGGATCCCTCGCCGGCCGCAACACCACCCGACCGCGGCGCCATGACACGCCAGGAGTGGCGGCTCGCCGCAATCCTGGCGCTGATGCTCATCTTGTTCGCCACCGATTCCTTCCATGGCGTTTCGCCGGCCTGGGTTGCGCTGGGTGCGGCCATCGTTTGCCTGCTGCCGATCACCGAGCTGGTGCCGGTGAAGACGCTCGCGGCCAAGCTGCAGGTCGGCACGCTCATCTATGTCGCGGGTTTCCTCGGCCTCGGCGCCGTGGTCGCCGACAGCGGCCTCGGCGCGGTCTTGAGCCGCGGGCTCCTCGAGCTTGCCGGCTTCGTGCCGGGCGAGACGATCCGCAACGTGACGCTGCTGGCGGCGATCGGGGCCGGGCTCGGTCTCTTGACGACGCTGCCCGGGCTGCCCGCGGTGCTGACGCCGCTCGCCAAGGACATGGCGGAGGCGAGCGGGTTGCCGCTCTTGAGCGTGCTCATGCTCGAGGTCGTCGCCTTCTCCACGGTGTTCCTGCCCTACCAGTCGCCGCCGACGATGATCGCCATGCAGCTCGCCGGCGTGCCGATCCGCTCTGGA
Source organism: Pseudomonadota bacterium (assembly GCA_016195085.1). NCBI lineage: Bacteria > Pseudomonadati > Pseudomonadota > Pseudomonadota bacterium. The sequence continues at coordinate 3,515 of JACQAG010000053.1, forward strand.
ACCAAGCTATGTCTGGCGGTCGCTGCCGTGACGGTCATCGGCCTGCTCCCGCTCGATCTTCTCTGGTGGCGCTGGCTCGGCTACCTGCCCTGAGGGAAGCCCCGATTGCCGCTCGCCGCGGAGCGCATGCGCGTCATCGCCTTGCCGCTCGGCGGGGACGGCAAGATGTGGCTCAGGCGAGGTGGCGCCTGAGGCTGACGCGCGCAGCCGGCAAGATCACGCTGACGGTGGTGCCCGAACCGACGGCGCTCTCGACCTCGAGCCGGCCGCCATGGAGCTCGGTCAGGGATTTGGCGAGGGTCAGCCCGAGCCCCAGGCCCTGGTGGCGGCGGGTCATCGGATTGGAGATCTGGCCGAAGGGGGTCAGCGCCACCTGAATCTCCGCCGGCGTCATGCCGATGCCGGTATCGCTGACCCGGATCGCCACATCGCCGTCGGGCAAGCGCTTGACCGCCATGCCGATTCGTCCGCCGGCCGGCGTGAAGGTGACGGCGTTCGAAATGAGGTTGCGCAGGACCTGGGTGAGCTTGCTCGGATCGGCGGCGACGACGATGCCGGAATCGTCGACCTCGGAGGTCAGCGCCAGGCCGGCGCCGGCTGCGGCGCTGGCGCCGGTGGCGAGGCAATCCTCGACCAAGCGGGCGAGGTCGATCAGCTGGTCGGCAAGACCGAGCGAGCCGTTCTCGATCCGAGTCACGTCCAAGATGTCGTTGATCACCCTCAAGAGATGCGTGCCGCTCGTATGAATGTCGGCGAGATAGTCGCGATAGCGCTTGTCGCCCAGCGGCCCGAACAGCTCCTGCTGCATGATCTCCGAGAAGCCGATGACGGCGTTCAGCGGCGTGCGCAGCTCGTGGCTGACGGTCGCCAGAAACTGCGTCTTCAACAGCGCGGCGCGCTCGGCCGCCTCCTTCGCGGCCTGCAGATCCGCCTCGCGCGTCTTCTGCTCAGAGATGTCGGCGATGACGATGATGGTGCCCCCGTCATTGGTCGCCCGCTCGTCCACCTGCACCCAGCATCCATCGGCGCGCAGGCGTTCGAAGCGCTGGGCGCGGTCGCCGACGCCCCCCCGCGCCTTGAAAGAGTTGTCGCCATAGGCGAATTCGCGGACGCGATCGGCGCTCTCCGCGCCGATTGTGGGCGCCGCCCCGGTTGCTTGCAGAAATGAGTCGCGAAAGCGTTGATTGCAGGCGGCGAGCCGGCCGCTGGCATCGACGATGGCGAATTCCGCCGGAAAGGCGTCGATCGCCGCCGCCAGCCGGCTCTCGACCCGACGCACTTCGGCGGCGGCTTCGACTTCCTGGGTCATCAGCCGGCCGCTGCCGCGATAACCGACGAAGCGTCCGCTCGCATCATGGATCGGCATGCCGCTGATGCTGATATGGTCGCGCTTGCCGTTGAGACGGATGAAGGAGTAGCGGAACTCGCGGAACGCCCGGCGCTGGGCGATGTCCGCCTCCAGCAGGCTCCAGCTGGTCTCGGCGACCGCGTCGGGATGCGCCGCGCGCCGGGTCTGGCCGAGATAGCTTGCCGACGAGCGACCCTCGGGCCTGAGCGGAGAATCGGTGATGTAGGTGAAGCGCAGCTCGGCATCCTGCTCCCAAAACCAATCCGAGGCGGACTCGGCGAAATGGCGCAGGCGCTCGGCGTCGCGGCTTCTCTGCGCTTCCAGTCCGGCGATGCGTTCGGCCGATTGCGCGCTCCGCATGCGCTCGCGCCGTCTCACCCACGGGAGGAGGACGATCGCGGCGAAGAGCGCGCCGGTGATCGCGGCGGCGAGGAGCGTCACCGGCAAGGACAGGTCGATCATGCCGATCTTGCAGCGCGGGGATCGCTCACCCGCGGACTCCTGTAGTTAGAAATACAACTATAAACAGTAACCCGCGGCGCGCAACCCCGGGCGAGGTTCCAGCGCATTCTCGCACGGCTCCGCTTGCCGTCGCAAACGGGACGAAAGGGACCATGAGATCAGTACTACCTAAGATTAGGTGTGCGCGGCCGCTCTCGGCGGCCATTCCCGCATCAGATCTCGGCGCGGCTGCCGGTGATCCGGCGTTCGATCGCATCCCAGATATCGCGTTCCAGGCAAACGCCGTCGAACCGATCGATCTGCTGGATGCCGGTGGGCGAGGTGACGTTGATCTCGGTCAGGTAGTTGCCGATCACGTCGATGCCGACGAAGATCATGCCCCGTTCCCGGAGCGCCGGGCCGATCGCGTCGCAGATCTCCCGATCGCGCGCGGTCAAGGTGGTCTTTACCGCCTGGGCGCCGGCGTGGAGATTGGCGCGTGCCTCGCCCGCCGGCGGCACCCTGAGGATGGCCCCGGCAGCGACACCGTCGACGAGGATGATCCGCTTGTCGCCGGCGCGGACCTCCGGGATGTAGCGCTGCACGATGATCGGCTCGCGGTAGAGCTGGGTGAACAGCTCGATCAGCGCATTCAGATTCTCGTCGCCTTCGGTGATGTGGAAGACGCCGGCGCCGCCATTGCCGAACAGCGGCTTGACGATGATGTCGCGGTGCTCGCGGCGGAAGGCCAGGATCTCGTCGCGGTCGGAGGTGATCAAGGTGGGCGGCATCACCCCTTCGAAATGGGTGATGAACAGCTTCTCGGGCGCGTTGCGCACATGCACGGGGTCGTTCACCACGAGCGTCTTTGGATGGATATGCTCGAGGAGATGCGTGGCGGTGATGTAGGCCATGTCGAAGGGCGGATCCTGGCGCATCAGCACCACGTCCAAGGCGGCGAGATCGAGCACCTCGCTCGGCCCCAGGCTCGCGTGGTTGCCGCGCTCGCGCCTGACCTTGAGCGGCCGCGCCTTGGCGTAGATGCGGCCGGCCTTGAGGAACAGGTGCCTCGGCAAATAATGGAACAGCCCATGCCCGCGCCGCTCGGCTTCCAGCGCCAGCACGAAGGTCGAGTCGGCGTCGATATCGATGGTCTCGATCGGATCCATCTGAATGGCGACGGCAAGGCCCATGGTCAGTCCCTACTGGTTTGGCCGACACTATAGTGACCGACCGACCGAGATGCCTAGTGTCCCGCCCCTGAAATTCGGCCGCGAATTTCAGGGACAAGCGGGCCACTAATCTATTGAAACGAGTGTGATTCAGATTCCGAAGTTCGCTCGCGAACTGTGAAATGCATGAGACCCTGATCCCACGCGGCCGCGTGGTCATGTCCTTCCCGCGCACCGGGCGCATCAATGCAGCCCAGATCCTGGCCGAGATCGGCGACCAGCCCGGGCGCTTCCTGACCGATCAGCAGCTCGCCGCCGAGGCCGGCGTCTGCCCCGTCACCTTCCAGTCCGGCAAGAGCCGCGGCGCGCCTGGCGATGGGCCTGCAACAAGCGGCTGCGCGCCGCCCTGATCTGCTTCGCCAACAACTCCCGCCACGCCTCCGCCTGGGCACGGGCCGTCTACGACGCCGCTCGACAGCGCGGCTGCGACCACCCCCACGCCGTGCGCATCCTCGCCCGGGCTTGGGTTCGCGTCCTCTGGCGTGCTTGGAACGACAACAAGCCTTACGCCCCCGAGCGCCATCACGCTGCCCATCGGCTCGCAGCCTGACCCTGTTCCCGGGTTCGACCAGAATGGCCGTTCCCTCGTCACGACCTGCCATCCCCAGCGCGCAGCGTCCTTGAGGCCGCCGACGCCCGCCGGCGACACTGACCCAGCAAGGGACGTTGACACAGGCTGCTCACTCCTGTCCGAGGCTGATCTCGGCGCCCTCCATCGCATAGCGCGCGAACATGAAGTCGCGAATGCCCGCGACCTTGCCGTCGGCCCAGTCCAGCAGGATGAAGAAGGCCGGCCGTCCGTCGGCATCGTTGGGATCGAGCATCAGGATGGCCGGCCGTCCGTCCACCAATCCGGGGACGCAGCGCCAGTTGACCGGCGCTTCCGCGTAGCGGTGATAGTACACGCCGACCGGCTGCCGCCCCTTCAGGCGCAGACGATTGACCAGCTCCAGGCGCACGTCGTCGGCGAGCATGTCCCGGATGGCGTCGAAGTCCCGCAAGTTGAAGCGGTCGATATAGCTGGCCAGGCGCAGGCGGTCGGCTTCCGCCAAGGCCGGCAGCGGCGCCTCGTCGGGCTCCTCGGCGAGGGCGCGCAGCTGGATGCGCCCGCGCTGCAGCGTGCCTTTGATCGCCGGGATGGTACCGCCCAGGATCTCGACGATCTCTTCAATGGAATAGCCCAGCACGTCGCGCAGGATGACCGAGCTGCGCTGCGAAGCCGGCAGGCGCATGAAGGTCCGCAGGCTGGCCGCGGCGGCTTGGCGATCGGACACGTCGTTCTGGTTGACCGCCATCGTCTCGACGTCCTCGTTGGACTGCATGGCCCGCCGGCGGGCGCGGCGGCGCAGGAAGTCCTGCGCCGCGTTGTGGGCGATGCGAAACACCCAGCCCTCCGGGTTGTCGAGCCGACCGGTGCGCGGGAGCGCCTCGACGGCTTTCAGCAGCGCCTCCTGGACGACATCCTCGCCATCGATCACCGAGCCGGTCATGCGGGCGCAGTAGCGATGCAGCTTGGGCCGCAGCTCGTGGAGCAGCTGCTCGAACGCGGCCTTGGCGGTGTCTTCGGTGCCTTCGTGCACAGCGGGCCTCCTCAGGCGATGTCCGGCTTGGCCAGCTTGTAGAGTCGCGCCCGCGCCGTCGATGGCAGGCAGCAGGCGGCGAGCGCGCCGGCCAGCGACAGCATCGCCGCCACGCTGCTGGCTGCCGCGAAGCCGTCGCAGAAGGCCTGCGGCGTCGTCCGGTCGCCGAACCGCCCGAACACCGCCACGCACAAGGCGACGCCGAAGGCGCCGCCGAGCTGGCGCAGCATGCTGAGGGTGCCGGACGCCTTGCCGATATCCGCCGGCGCCACCGCGCCGAGGGCTCCCTTCTGCACGATCGGGACCGCCAGCGCAAAGCCGGCGCCGGCGGCGATCATCGGCAGCAGCGTCGGCGCGACCGGCAGGTCCGGCCGCGCGATCATCCCCAGCCAGGCCAGACCTGCGGCTTGCAGCGTCAGCCCGAGCACGATGGTCGCGCGCTCGCCCAGGCGGCCGGCGACCATGCCCGCCTTGGGCGCCATCAGGGTGATCGCGGCCCCCCACGGCAGGATCCGCAGCCCCGCGCTGAGTGCGTCCTGGCCCAGTGCCACCTGCTCGAACTGCGCGATGAAGAAGAGCACCGAGATCAAGGCGCCGTTCAGCAGGAACATGGCCGCATTGCTGGCGGCGAACGCCCGGTCCCGGAACAGCCGCATCGGCACCATCGGCGCGGCGCAGCGCAGCTCCCACGCCACGAAGGCGACCGCCAGCGCCACACCACCGGCCAGCGCCACCTGAACCTCGGCGCTCGACCAGCCCTCCGGGTTGGCGCGCACCAGCCCCCAGACCAGGCCGAGCGCCGCCGCCGTGGCCAGGACCACGCCGCCGACATCGAACGGCGCGCGCGGCCCGACGCTCTCGCGGATCCGGGCGAAGGTCAGGATCGTCACCGCCGCGCCGACCGGCACGTTCAGCCAGAAGATCCACTGCCACGCCACGCCTTGCGTGATGATGCCGCCGATGAGCGGGCCGATCACCGTCGACAGGGCCGTGACGCCGCTATAGACGCCGAGCGCCCAGCCCCGGCGCTCCGGCGGGAAGGCCGCGCTCAGCTGGGTCAGGGCCAGCGGCATCACCATCGCGGCAGCGGTGCCCTGCGCCGCGCGGGCCGCGATCAGCCAGCCGATCCCCGGGGCAAGGGCGCAGGCGGCCGAGGCGGCCACGAACAGGATCAGGCCCCAGGCGAAGATCCGGCGCCGGCCGAACCGGTCGCCCAGCCCCGACGCGGCGATCAAGAACACGGCAAAGGGCAGCATGTAGGCGATGATCGTCCATTCGAGAGCCTCGATCGACGCGGCGAACTCCGCGCCGATCGCCGTCAGGGCGGTCGACATGACCAAGGCGTCGAGGGCCACCATCAGCGAGGCGACCGAGGCGAGGGCAAGCACCCACGTCCTGGCCGTAATGTCCGTTCGGTCGATCGGGCTCATGACGGTCTCCAATCAGACGGATTTGACGTAGGCGACGTCACATTCGATGGCTTCGGCCTTTGCCAGCGCCAGCAGCTGCTGGATGTAGGGCGCGAAGCGCGGGTCCTTGCGAAAGGCCGCGATGTCGTCCGCGCTTTTCCATTGCGAGTAGTTGATCGCATGGCGGCCATCCTTGGCCGTCAGCACGCTCGACGACACGAAACCGCGCATCTTGCTGAAGAACGTCTCCGTGCCGTCGCGGAGGACGTCGAGCAGGCTCGGCAGCTTGGCCGGCTCGACCGTGAACACGTTGACCAGCGTGATCACTTGGCCGTCGGTGCGAATGGTTGCTTGCATGGCTGGGCTCCTGATCTGGCTATGGGCGAGGGTCGCGGTCAGGACGACGCCGGTCGCGGCGACGCCGGCGACGACGAAGCCCCGCCGCGACAGGGGAAATTCCGCTTCGGACATGACTTGTGTTCCTTGTCTTGTCTTCCGGGCCCAAGACGACCGGGCCGGGGCGTTGGAACCGGTCCTTCGAAAACTTTTTTCTTGGGGGCGCCGTCAGCCGTAGACGGCGTTGCGGATGGCCGGCACGAAGGCGCCGAACCCGCCCTCGAGCGCGGTGTTGGTCAGCGCGACCACCGACAGCTGCCGCTCGGGATCGACGAAGTAGCTATGCCCGTAGGCGCTGGTGAACGCCCACGTCCCCGCCGACTGCGGGGTCTTCGCCGTCGCGCGGTCTTCCAGCGTGGTGCAGCCATAGCCGAACCCCCAGCCCGGCAGGGCGGGCAGCGGCAGCGCGCCGATCCGATTGGTGGTCATCCGGCCGGCGGTCGCGGGCTGCAGGATCGGTCCCCCGCCGGTGCGCAGGGCCTCGAGGAAGCGGACCAGGTCGTCGGCGCCGCCGACCATGCCGGCGCCGCCCGACGGAAACTGGGCGGGGTCGAACACCCGCGACGGCGAGAAGCGCACCAGGCCGAGCCCCCGGAACGACACCAGCTGCGGCTCGCCCATGCGGACGGGCGCCGGCTGGGCGTCGGCATAGGGCACCGCCAGGCGCGTCGGGTCGGTCACCGAGAAGCCGGTGTCCGCCATGCCGAGCGGCGCGGTGACCAGCCGCCGCACCGCGTCCGGCAGCGGCTGGCCGGCCGCCCGGGCGATCACCGCGCCCAGCACGTCCGACGCGATCGAATAGCGCCAGCGCGTGCCCGGCGCCTGGGCCAGCCCGGCCGCCGCGATGCGGCGCACTTCCTCATCGAGGCTGAGGCCCGACAGATCGAGGCCGTCGGAGACGCCGGCCTGGTGGTAGGGGCCATCCTCCGGCTCGTAGAAGCCGTAGGACAGGCCCGCCGTGTGCGTCAGCAGATGGTGGACGGTCAGGACCGGCACCTGCCCGTCGCGGGTCTTCGGCGTGAAGTCCGGCAGCCATTGGGCGACCGGATCGGTGACCGCCAGCCGGCCCTGCTCGACCAGCGCCAGCGCCGCGGCCGACACCATCGTCTTCGACAGCGAGGCCAGGCGGAACAGGGCGTCCGCGCGCATCGCCCGGCCGGCCTCGCGATCGGCATAGCCGGCCGCGCGCCGGTAGGCGACGTCGCCGGAGCGGACCACCGTGACCAGGGTCCCGACGATCTTGCGGTCGGCGAGCGCCCGATCGATGGTTTCGTCGAGCCGGGCCGCAAGCTCGGCGTCGCGCGCCCGGGCTCGGGTCGGCGCCAAGGTCATGAGGGCGGCGGCGCCGGCCAGACCGGTGGTCATCGCGCGCCGGCGCGACAGCGGTGTTGTGGTGACGGACATGAGGGGCTCCCCGACTGCGTCGCGCGGGGGGCCCGATGCCCGACGGCGCGCAGATCGAGCCTCAAGACGATCGGGCGGAGCCGGGCGAACCGGTCGGGAGCGATTTTATTTTTTCGGGCGGACCCGCGTCAGCGGGGAGGGTGAGGGTCCGCGCTGGCCGCATCCGCTAGTGGTCTAATTCTGACCCGCTCGATCCGCGATATCGAGATCTTTGTCGGTGCCTTTCAGATCGAATTGGGGTAGACCCAACAGTCGTGCCGCCAGCCGCCATTTGGCGAAAAGCCACCGAAGCCCACCCTTCGGGCGCCTGAAGACGTCGGTGCGGGCGCCACTTTTGACAGTTCGCCCGGTGGATTGGGCCGGGCCTGGGTCGCCAATGTCGCGACATGCCGAGGTGCGGGACCGTCTACTTTTGACAGAAGACGCTTTCTGTCAAAGGTTTGCCCTTTCAAGGCCCAAGTCAGATCGGATGCCAGTGCCAGAGCCGATTTGGCGGCTGGTGACACGACTGTTGGGTCTACCCCCTCAAGCAATGTGCGTCGGAATAGCCGTTCCATTGCGCGTCAGGCCGTTCATCATTGTGCGCCGCTACAGCTACCATCATCCGATCTGGACCAAGATCGCCTCAACCGCACTCGTGGTGCTGGGCCTCGCGGTGCTCGGCAGCGGGTTTCCGGTGATCGCCGTGGCGCTCATGCTCTACGGCACCGGGATCGGGCTGGAATCCATCGCCCGGGGCACTCTGCCGCTCGTCCTGTTCGGTTCGGACGGCTATGCAGCCTTGATGGGGCGCCTCGCCCTGCCAAGCCTCGTAGCGCAAGCCGCCTCGCCCTCGATCGGCGCCCTGCTGCTGCAGGGCCACGGCAAGGATGGCATGCTCGGCATCCTGCTGGCTGCCGCCGGCGTCAACGCGCTTGTGGCCCTGACTCTGTTCGGGTTGATCCCGCGCGCTCGCCCCGCTGGCGGGCAGATTCAGTGATGGATGCCGCGAACCTTACCTAGGTTTTCTGTTCCGCTGCTACTCGGACCCCAGGTCCTATTCCCGGTCGGTCCGGATGATTTTCGCGTCGTAGCGGCAGCGGGCAAGGAGCTGTATGACGTGGCGATGGCAATCAAGGATGGAAGGGACGCGGCGGGGTTCCTCGAGCTTCGCAAGCAACAGGCAAAGATGGCGTCGGAGTTTCTCGCTTGGAACCAGCAGCTGGTCGTCCTTGCAACGAGCTGGTGCTGTGATGCGATGAGGTTCCTAGGTGCGGTAAGCGGCAAGCGCAGACCGACCGATAACAACGTGCTCGATGCCTTCAATGCGCGCGCCATGCAAGTGCACCGGGCCTCAAGCGAGGCGCTGTTCGTGCGGAAATAACTGCATGTGAATTGCACCAGCTTCTGCAGAGTTGCATCGCCTTCTGCATTTCACACGAACTTCAGAATCATCACACTCGTGTCCCGCCCCTGAAATTCGTCCGCGAATTGCAGATTCACGACGCTCGGCTCAGTTGAGCTTCGCCTGCAGCCCGCGGCGCAGCGCCTCGGCCTCGCGGCGTCTGGCGGTGCTGGGAGAGAGGTCGAGAAATCCGTCGATCCGCTTGATCGCCGCCCCGAGATTGCCCTCATGCGCGTTCACCAGAGCCGACTCCCACCACAGGCCCTCGGCTTCGGGCGCGATCCACAGCATGCGCTCAAGCACCGCCTCCGCCTCGACGTAGCGCTCCTGGTTGAGGAGCCGGGTCTTGATGTTGTTCTGCAGGCGCAGAAGCACCGCCCGATCATCGGCCGTCGGCAGCTGCGAGAGGTCGGGCTCGGCGCCCTCCACGTCTGCCATGTCCTGGATCACCTTGCGCCCGGAGAACGGGTCCGCGACCAAGCTGTCGCGGTCCGCTTCCAAGCGCACCAGGAAATGGCCGGGGGTGTTGAGTCCGGTCATCGTCCAGCCTTGCGCCCGGGCCGTCGCGATGTAGAGGATGCCAAGCGCCACAGGCAGCCCGCGGCGGCGGTCGATGACGCGGGCGAGATCGGCGTTGCCGAGATCGTCGTAGGTGTCCCGGTCGCCTTGGTAGCCGTGCTCGTCGACCAAGACCCGAATGAGCGCGCCCAGCCGACCCGATGGGGTGTCGGGCAGGCTTCGGGCCTGGAGCGTCACCCGCTCGGCGAGCCTGACCAGGTGCCGGCGATAGGGAGTGAGCGACAATTCCGGCCTCGCGATCTGGGCCAGCGCCAGGGCCGCTTCGGCGAGATCGAAGCTCTCCTCGCTCTCCACGCCGATGCGGCGCAGGAAGACCTCGGGCTCGGCCGGCAGCAAGCGGTGGATCCGGGGAGGCCGGGACATCGCTCGCTAGCTCCGTCGCTTCGGATCGTCGCGCAGGCGCACATAGTTCATGACGCGGCGCACATTCGACAGGTTGCGGGCATGATTGGCGACGCGGTCGAGCTCGGCTTGATCGCGCGCGATGCCCATGAGAAAGACCACGCCGTTCACCGTGTCGATCGAATAGTTGATGGCGGAGATCTCGCGATCGAAGATGATCTGGGCGCGCAGCTGCGTCGAGATCCAAAGATCGCGCGCGCCGTCGAACAAGCCGGTCCGGTCGGCAACCTCGATCTCGTTGATGATCTCCTTGAGGCCGTCCACCTGCCAGGCGAGCCTGACCGCCTCGACCCGCATATCGGGAGTAGGCACCCGGCCGGTCAACAGCGCGCGTCCCTCGACCACGGTGGCGTCGACCTTGCCGAACATCTCGTGGTTGGTTCGAAACCACAGCTCGTTGATTTCGACCGTAAGCACCGCATCGCTGACCGTGCCGCGAAAGCCGCGCTCCTGGGCGCCGGCGACGCCGGCGCTGGCACCGGCGCCGATGACGGCCCCGGTCGTCGAGCAGCCCGTGGCGATCAGCGCCAAAGCAACGAACCCGACGAGACGCCAGGCGGCATGCTGCATCCTTGCTCTCAACCTCTTTCTAGCCACCCGACCGGTCGCGCGCGGACAAGCCAATCCTCGCACTCACTCGCCCACCCGCCAAGCGCCGATCAAGCGGCGGGGGCAACGCCATGGCCGCACCAGCATCACATCGAAACGGAGGTCGAGCCGGGCCAGCTCGGGCCTTGCCGCCAGCAGCCACTCGGTTGCCCGCTCGATGCGCCGACGCTGATGGCTCGATACCGCCTCCCCGGCCGCCTCAAAGGTCTCGCGCGCCTTCACTTCCACCACCGCCAGAAGCCCGCCGCGGCGGGCGATGAGGTCGAGCTCGCCGACCGGCGTCTTCAGCCCGCGGGCGACGATGGCATAGCCCCGGAGGCGAAGCATCCAGGCGCACCACGCCTCGGCCCGCTTGCCCCAGCGCTGGGCCCGTTGACGCCCCGGCACCGGGCTCTTCACCGGCCACCCTCATTTCGTTTCGCCACGGTGAGCGCGCGGGCGTAGACCTCGCGGCGGGGGAGCCCGAGCTCGCCGGCGACTTGGGCGGCGGCGTCGCGGATGCTGAGGGTCTCGAGGGCGGCGGCGAGGCGCCGATCGAGCGCTGCCGGCTCGGCCTCGCTCGGCTTCGCCTCGGGGCCGCCGATGACGACGACGATCTCGCCCTTGGGCGCGCCGGCTTGCGCATAGTGCCGCGCCAGCTCGACCAGCCGATCGCGCCGCACCTCCTCGTAGAGCTTGGTCAGCTCGCGGGCGACCGCGGCCGGGCGGTCGCCCAGAATCGTCGCGAGGTCGTCCAAGGACGCGGCCAGACGGTGGGGCGACTCGAAGAGGAGGATGGTGCCGGGAAACGCCGCGACGGCGGCGACGGCCTTGCGCCGTTGGGCGGATTTGGCCGGCAGGAATCCGAGGAAGCAGAAGCGATCCGTCGGCAGTCCGGAGAGGAGCAGGGCCGCCAAGGGCGCCGAGGCGCCGGGCAGCACGGTTACGGTATGGCCGGCGGCGATCGCTTCGCGCACCAGCTTGTAGCCGGGATCGGAGATGAGCGGCGTGCCGGCATCGCTCGCCAGCGCCACCACCTCGCCCCGCGCCAGACGGGCGAGGAGGTGCGGACGCTGCCGCTCGGCATTGTGCTCGTGATAGGCGGTCAGGGGTACGGAGATGCCGTGCATGGCGAAGAGGCGGCCGGTCACGCGCGTGTCCTCGCAGGCAACGACATCGGCGTGGGCGAAAACCCGCAACGCACGCAAGCTGATGTCCTCGGCATTGCCGATCGGCGTTGCGACCAGATAGAGACCGGGGGTGGACTTTGGCGTCGGGGCCGCGAAGAGCGGACCGACGTGAGGATCACCCCCTCCCATACCCTCCCCGGCCGCCGGCCGCGATTTACTTGGCAAAGAGGCTTCGCTAGGCTCGGCGCCGGTCATTCCGACCGATCCCGGGTTTCTAATGCTGTTTCGACGCGCCACTCCAGGCCCCTTGGCGATGCGTGGCCGTCTGGGCGCGCTGGCCGGACTCGCCCTGGCGGTGCTGTACGGCTGCGCCGAGCGGCCGCTGACCCTACAGGGTCTGCTCGGCGGCGGGCAAGGGCGTCCCATCCCAACCACACCGGCACCCGCCGCGCCGATCCTGGCGCCGACTCCGCCGGCACCGCCGGTGCCGCCGCCGGTGCAGCCGCCGCCGCCGAGACCGGAGGTGACGGCGGCGGCGCCGGCTGAAGGCGTTAGGCTGGTGCCGCCGCCCGGAGCCGGTGCCCCGTTCAAGGTCGCCCTGCTGCTGCCGCTCTCGGGGCCCGCCGCCGCCATCGGCAATTCGTTTCTCGAGGCCGCCCAGCTCGCCGTACTCGACCTCGCCGACGACCGCTTCGTGCTGTTGCCCTATGACAGCACCGGCACGCCGGCCGGTGCGGCCAGAGCCGGCGAGGCGGCGATCGCCGAAGGCGCCAAGCTGATCCTGGGTCCGCTCTTCGGCGCCGAGGCGAGTGCCGTCAGGCCGGCCGCGCGCAATGCCGGGGTCAGCGTGATCAGCTTCTCCAACGATCAATCCGTCGCCGGCGACGGGATCTTCGTCATGGGCTTCCTGCCACAGCCCGAGGTGCAGCGCGTGACCCAGTTTGCCATTCGTCGCGGCATCAAGCGCTTTGCCGTCTTCGCGCCCCGGGACGCGCTCGGCAATGCGGCGGCCGAGGCGCTCAAGGCCGTGGCCGAGCGCGAGCGCGCCAGCGTCGCCAAGATCGAGATGTACGACCCGGCTCTCCCCGACCTCGCACCCCTGGTCCGCCGTTTCGCCGACTATGACCGGCGGCACTCCCAGCTTCCGAGCCAACGCCCGCAGCTGACCGCGCCGGGCCAGCAAACAGCGCAAGGAGCCGGCGATCTCGGTTTCGATGCGCTTCTGGTGCCGGAGGCAGGCGAGAAGCTGAAGGCGTTGGCGCCGCTGTTTCCGGCGAACGACATCGATCCCCGCTCAACGCGGCTCCTGGGCCTCGCCCCGCAATGGGACGACGCCTCGCTGGCCGCCGAGCCCGCCCTCAAGGGCGGCTGGTACGCAGCCCCGCCGCCTGAGCTGCGCAGCGACTTCGAAGCCCGCTTCGAGGCGGCGTTCCGGCATCCGCCGCCGCGGCTCGCCACCTTGGCCTATGACGCAACCGCGCTTGCCGCGGTCTTGGCGAAGCTCAGCGGGGCGCCGGATTTCTCCGCCGATACCATCGCCCAGGACGCCGGCTTCGCCGGGCTCGACGGCATCTTCCGCTTCCGCCGCAACGGCCTGAATGAGCGCGGCTTCGCCATCCTCGAAATCGGCGACCGCGAGCGCCACGTCATCGACCCCGCGCCGGAGACTTTCCAGCCGGTGACGAATTAGGGGGATGCCCACCCTTCCAGTACCCGCCGTTCTAGGCCCGCTTGCGCGCTCGCGACCCAACGTCGTGGTGCGTGCGATCCGGCTTTCTCGTGGCCGTTGCTTTTGCGCTCACGCGATTGATATAGCCCTTCAGCACGGCGTTCATGCGCGTCTGATACCCAGGCCCATCCTTCTTGAACCAATCCAAGATGGATCGATCCACGCGAAACGAAATCGGCACCTTCGGCTCGGGCATCACCAGCTCGGCCGTTCGGAACCATTCTTCATCCGCGATCGGCGCCGCATCGGGATCGGCCGCGACAGCGGCCGTAATCGCGTCGTCCGACACACGGGCGAGGTGCTCGTAGTCAGTCCGGTCCGTCACGCGCCTGCGTTGCAATCGCTTCATCGTACCTCTTTCGCTCGTCTTTCCGTGCCGGGCGAGCCGAAATCCAACGACGCCGGCCGTTGCGCATGGTGTAGACGACGGCAATGACGGTGCTCCCTAGGAGTCCGAATTGGAGCCATCGTTCCTCGCCACGCCGGTCGGACCGACGTCTAACAAAGGGTCCAACGAATTCCTCATCCAGTACGGCAAAATCAATTCCGTGCCTCTCCCGATTGATCCGCCGTTTCGTCGCGTTCCAGGGATCGCTTGGCATTGGGCGGTGCCCTTCTCCTAGTCATCGGATTGCGATAGCGCATGCTGTTTCTCCTTAGTTCACCGACGAACTCGCAAGCCGCGGGACTGCAGCTTCTCAGCTCGCCGCTTCGCAGCGAGTTCGCAGCGTCAAGCTGCGATTTCCCCGCTCGCTGACGGGTGGGTTCGCACGGCACGTAGCCCACATGCCTTCGCGAACCTACACAAGTGTATATACAACCAGCCCGGCGATTGTTCAAGGACAATGTCTGTCCGCAGTCGACCCGGAACCTCTAGTCAGCCGACGCGCTCTCCGCCGCTACTTCTTGGCGTCGGGCTTGGCCGCGCCCGTGGGCATGCCGTCCGGCAGCCACTCGGCGAAGCTCATCGGACGGACATGGGCATCATCGATGCACGAGATGCCGGTCTCGGTGAAGATCAGCCGCTTGCCGATCTTGGGGAAGCTGCCGATGTCGAAGCCGCTCGACTCTCCACCCATGAGGTAGACGAGATCCTCCTCGAACGGGTTGGTCAGATGGTGACCGACCGAGGGCGTGGGGAAGCCCATGAAATCGCCGGGTCCGACCTCGATCACCGCCTCGGCGATCTCGGCAAGGCCGCGACCGGAGAGAATGTAGAGGAACTCCTCGTCGCGCTCTTGGGAGTGATAGATGAAGGATTCCTTGCCCGGCGGGACGCGCGCGATCGCCAGCGACAATCGCTGCATCCCGACCGGACGGGCGAGCCGCTTCAGGTAGATCTCGGATTTCGGATTGAAGGGATGCCGAATGTGGACCTCGGCCGCCGCTGCCAGCTCTTTGGCGGTCAGTAAGCATTTGGATTGGTTGGCCTCGGCCATCAAACGGCTCCCTCTGGTGAATTGCTGGGGGCTAGGCGAGCAGCCGCGCCAGTATGGCGTTGAGGCGCTGCCTTCCGGCGGCTGACTTCGCCCGCGCCATTTCATGCATGCGGGATATCGCGAAGGCGGGCCATCACGGCCGCGTGTTGCTGTTTGCCGCGCAACGATGCTCATACTATAACGACTGAGCATTCAGCTAAATTGCTCCGAGGTTTGAGGTAGGCGTACCAGGTCGTCGCGGCTCGTAAGGGTGAGGACGATGACGGGACCTAAGCGCGAACTCATTGAGATTAGCCGCGAAAAGCTTGCGCTCTTGCAGCGCATACTGGACGAACACGATCCCGATGAGCCGATCAACCTTGCTCGGATGGATCTGCCAAAGGCCGATCTCGCGGGTCGGATGCTGCGCCGGGCACGCATGACGGGGACCAATCTCTCCCACGCCAACCTAACGACCGCAGACTTGACCGAAGCGGACCTATTCTGCGCCAACCTGAACCACGCCAACATGGAGCGGGCCAACCTTACCCATGCTGTGCTGCGGGGAGCATCGGCTCGGCACGCCAATTTCAACCATGCCCGCCTCGTGGACGCCGATTGCCGTGGCGGTGTCATGATCGGAGCAGGAAGCTCGGTGGGCGGCGAGCTCGAGGTCACGGATTTTTCGAACTGCGTCGCTGAATACGCAACGGCCACGCGGGCAAATCTTTCAGGCGTCGATCTCAGCGGCGCCAGCCTGATCGGCGCAGATTTGGAGAATGCGGTGTTATTCGGCGCCAACCTGGACCACGCGGATCTCTCCTTCACAAATCTTCGTGGCGCCGACCTCTCCGAGGCGAAGCTGACGAAGACTCGGCTCATTGGTGCCGACTTGACTGGGGCCAATCTAAAGAATGCGCAAGCGGATCAAGCGATCCTCAAAGGAACCATTCTCGATGGTGCGCAGCTGACCGGCTTCAATCTCGCTGCATGCGAATTGGGAGGAAGAGTCGATACATATGAGCTTGAGACGCTGTCGGCCGAATTATGGGGTGCAATCACCGATCACGAGCTGTGGGTCGAGAGTACAGGCAAGCAAGGCCGTGCGGGGTCGCTTATCGAGAAAGTTCTTTCCTACGTCGATTTGAGCGGCCGCAATCTGAGCGGCATGAACTTCACCGGTTGTAAGCTGATTGGCGCGTGCCTTGATGGCGCCCAGCTTGTCTTGTGCAACTTCACTAGGGCGGACCTGATGTCAGCGAGCCTCGTGAAAGCCAATCTCAAGGGAGCGCAATTCGTCGGCGCCAATTTGCGCCGTGCCAACCTTGATGGCGCCATCGTCGGCAGCATCGCCATACGCGGTACCAGCGGCTCTCTGACCGGACGATTCCAAGCCACCAGCCTGTCCAATGCAAATTTGGTCGGTGCGAGCGTTATGAACGTTGCGCTCAAAAAGTGCGTGACCGAAGGTGCGCTCTTGAGCTAGGCGGTCTTGGGTTTCGCTGTCTTCACCAAGTCTTCATGCTGCAATCCGCAAAAGTACGTCTCCCCGTTCGCGGGGTAGACATTGATCTTCAAATTGCAGCATTGGTGTTCATAACCATGCTTGTCCACGACTTTGAGCCGCTGGATACGGTGAGTGCCGTCCGGTCTCCGCGGGCCAGTTAGATATGCTGCCACCTTCTCGATGCTGCCTCCGGGCATGGTGATTGTCGACAGGAAAGCAGTTCTCTCAAACACCCGCTCGAGGAAGTCTTCGAGACCCAACACTTCCTCGGTCTTATCATCGACCCTGAAGAAGTCGCCAATCAGAATTTGGTTTGGCCGAGCGGCACCGACGAGCCGGGCAAGAGATATCGTGACGTCCCCGACGATGAATTCTGCACCCCCCATTCCATCGGGGCTCGGCTGCCGGTAGGTGTAGTGGCTGCCAACGCTGGCCGCAATTCGCACTGGGGGAACTGCTTCGGGAGCCGTCGTCGAGCGACGGAGTGAAGCATGGAACACCAAGAACAAGATGAGGCCGATAAATAGGTTTTCATCCGCCTCCATTCCCTTCACTGTATTCCAGACATAGAACCCGTCACCGGTGGTTGAACGATGCATGACGAGACGCACGCCCTGCTTCCGTGCCATCTCGGCGGCAAGATTGAGGGCGAAACCAAGGGTAGATAGCTGCACCGCTTGCTGTTCCGGCGGCGAATTAGAGAACCCGGCAATGCCGATGAGAAAGACGGCGTGATGCTCCGTTCGGGTGACCGCGAACGCCTCAAAGAGTTGCTCTATCGCGTCCAATGGCAACTCGTCCGGTCCGTCGCCGATGCGATGATCGAGCCTAAGCTCGACCGGCTGAGCTTCCAGTGACCGGGCGACTTCCGCAAAGGTATTAGGCCCCATCCGACGAGTCCCGAAGAAGACCCGACGCGGCGCAGACTTCATGCTGAATAGCCGAACTTTTGGTGACGTCAGAATTTCGAGGCTATTGCCGGCTACCGTCCAACCGACGAGAGCACTGCTGCCGAGACGCCAGAGCGCATGGAACGCGCGGCGCAATTTTTCCGCCGCGTCCTTCGAATGAGATGCTGCTGGGCTTGGCATGATCGTGGTCTCGGATGCGAACTGGCTCGTCAGTAACAGGTCGGGTGCTACTTGAGTGCGAGCTTCGATATCCCGACTCTCGCGAATGACACCTTGCGAATGAGCGATCGACTTCCACAGCCCGCAGTGACCGACGATTTGAGACGCTGCGGCCTAGATTGGGAGCAACACTGCGCGCTGCTCCTGCGAGCCTTTTGGAATTGAGAGTTCTCACGAGTCTAAAGAATTCTGTCCACGTAGCGAATCAATCAGGGGGCTATTGCAATGCGCATGACTTCAGATCGGTATTGGTGACATCGGCATCCGATAAATCGGCGCCAATCAAGTCCGTCCGTGCAACTCGGCCGGTGGGGTTGCCTCTGGCATCGCAAATCGGAATCGTACCAACTCTGACCTTGACGAACTTCGAACGGCGAAGGATCGCGTGCCGCAATGAGGCGCCAATCAAATTGGCACCGACCAGAATGGCACCGGTCAGATTGGCCTCCGTCAAATTTGCCAGGACCAGCGTCGCCTTAGACAGATTTGCTCCAAGCAGGCGTGCTTGGCTCAAATCCATTCCGCTGAGGTTAAGGCCGGATAGGTCGAGGTAGCCCAGGTCCTGGTTACGCAGCGAGCCTGGACGACCAAGACGGCCGCTCGTAACGATCCATGTCTCATGCTCGGCCAGGATGTCCTTGATCTGCCCGCTGGCGCCATCTCGCGGGCGCGAGGGCGGATCTGGCTCCATGGAGCAGCGGTCCAGATCAAGTCCCGTGAGCACCGCATCGGTCAAGGTTGCGCCCGCGAACTGAGTGTCGTCGCTACGGGCATTGACCAGCGACGCGCCCGTAAGGTCGGCCCCGATGAACTTTGCGTGCTCCAGTCTCGCGTCTGCCAGGTTGGCGCCGCGCAAGTTGGTATAGGACAGATCCGCATCGGCAAGATTGGCGCCGAACAGCATCGCTCCCTCTAGATCGGCGCCAACCAGGCTGGCGCCGCTCAAATCAACGCCCGACAACTGCGCGCGCGTCGCTGTCGCATATTCGGCCAGGCACTGCGAAAGGTCCGTGACCTCCAGGCCAATCGAACTCGAGCCCGTCGCATCGAGCATGACGCCGCCCCTGAAATCAGCGTCGGTCAATCGGCAATGATTTAGATTAGCGCCCTTGAGGGATACGCCGCGAAGAACCGCGCGCGTCAAATCCGCTCCCTGCATATCCACATAGCTCAGATTGGCCCCGAATAGATCGGCATCGGTAAGATTTGCTCTCGCCAGCTTTGCGTGGTCGAGGTTCGTTCCGATGAAACGGGCGTTCTGGAGCGACCGGCCCTCGAGATTGACTTTGGAAAGATTCCGCTTCGATAGGTCGGGCGGCGCTTGACCGCGGTCCGGCTTCAGCGAAGCTAGGATTGCCCTGAGGTCTTCCGCGTCGGTCCGAACCTCAGGTTCTGGTGCTCCCATTCGCCGTCCCCTGGGTCAGGTTGAACGCTCTGCCACCGAACAGTCGTCCATGGCCAGGGTGGCAACGGCCTTTCTCTAAAGATTGCATTTAATCAATTTCTGTTGCGTTGCACAATGGGTGCTAAATATTTGTTCCCGTTGCCAGATCTGCGTATAGCCTTTGTTTACCAACTTCATTGTCAGGGTCTTTGACGTGCCCGCCTTCCGCGAAACCCTCTAGCCATCGCCGGAGGCTAGGCGAGCAGCCTCGCCAGCACGGCATTGAGACGCTGCCTTCCGGCGGCGGTCGCGCGCAGCCCCGAACGGTCTAGAACGAGAAAGCCGCCCTCGACCAGGGCGGCGATGCTCGCCTGGGAGAGTGCGGCTTCCGGCTCGAACCCGGTCTCGCCGCGGAAACGCTCGCGGCTGACGCCCTCGACCAGCCGGAGCCCCATCATCAACAGCTCCTGCAGCCGCTCTGCCGGTTGGATGACGGTCGATCCCTTGGTGCCGTGGCCGGCGGCCTCGACCGCCGTCAGCCAAGAGTCCGGGGCGCGGATCTGATTGAGGGCGTATTTGCCGTCTGCCAGGCGCAACCGGCCATGGGCGCCGGGGCCGATGCCGACATAATCGCCATAGCGCCAATAGGTGAGATTGTGCCGCGACTCCTCGCCGGGCCGAGCGTGATTGGAGATCTCGTAGGCCGGGAGGCCGGCGCGCTCCAGGACGCGCTGGGTTTCTTCGTAAAGCGCGCCGGCGAGCTCGTCGTCGGGCAACTCGAAATCACCGCGCTGATAGCGGGTGTGAAACTGCGTGCCTTCCTCGATGGTCAATTGATAGAGCGAGAGATGCGAGCCGGCGCGGGCGAGCGCTGCCTCGAGCTCCGCCCGCCAGGCGGCAACGGACTGGTGCGGGCGGCCATAGATCAGATCGAAGGAGCTGCGCTGGAAGAGGCGTTGCGCCACCGCCACCGCCGCCAAGGCTTCGCTGGCTGAGTGGCCGCGGCCGAGAAAGGCGAGATCGCGGTCGTTGAGCGCCTGGACGCCCAAGGAGACGCGGTTGACCCCGGCGGCGCGGAAGCCCTCGAAGCGTCCGGCCTCGACGCTGGTCGGATTGGCTTCAAGGGTGATCTCGACGTCGCTCGCCACATCCCATCGGAGACCGACCTGGCGGATGAGGTGCTGGGCGGTCTCCGGCGGCATCAAGGAGGGCGTGCCGCCGCCGAAGAAGATGCTGGTGACCGTGCGGCCCGGGCTCTTCGCCGCGTACCAGTCGATCTCGCGGGCGAGCGCCTCGCGCCAGCGCGCCTGGTCGATCGCTTCGGCCACATGGCTGTTGAAGTCGCAATAGGGGCACTTCGACCGGCAGAACGGCCAATGGATGTAGACGGCGAGCGCGTCCTTGAGCGCGGTCATGGCGGCGCCGGCCCGAAGCAGCCCCCGAAGCAGCCATCGACCAGCCTCTCGAAAGCGCGGCCGCGGTGGCTGGTTCGGTGCTTCCAGCCCTGATCGACCTCGCCATAGGTCAGGGTCTCGCCTTCGGGCACGAACATCGGATCGTAGCCGAATCCCTTCTCGCCGCGGGGCGGCCAGACGAGCTGCCCATGGACCTCGCCCTCGAAGGTCTCGACATGGCCGTCGGGCCAGGCCAAGGCCAAGGCCGAGACGAAATGCGCGCGCCGGTCGGTCTTGCCGGCGAGCGCCTGTTCCAGGCGGCGCATGGCCATCGCGAAATCGCGTTCGGGCCCGGCCCAATCGGCGGTGAAGATGCCGGGCTCGCCGCCGATCGCCTCGGCGCAAAGCCCTGAGTCATCGGCCAGCGCCGGCAACCCCGTTGCCTTGGCCGCGGCCAGCGCCTTCAGCCGCGCATTGGCAGCGAAGCTGTCGCCGGTCTCCTCGGGCACCGGCAATCCAAGCGCGCCCGCCGCCACGACCTCGACCGCGAAGGCCTGCAGCAAATCGGCGATCTCGCGGACCTTGCCGCCATTATGGCTGGCGATGACCAGACGCGGATGTTGGAACCGGCGATGCATGGATTGGGACCTATCCGAGCTGGCGGCGGCGGGATCGAGCCTGACGCCGCGCAGCAGATATTGGCGCGCATAGAGCCCGGTCAACCGGCGTCCCGAAAGTGCGTTGAGGAACCACTTCGCCGTTCTGGGCTTGAGGCCCAGAGGCTCGACGCGGTCCACCACCAACCCACCTTGCTGGATGAGCTCGCGCGCCGTTCTCTCGACGAAGAAGCGTAGATGCGTGCGATCGAGGATGCCGCCCTCGGCGTACCGAAACTCCCCTCTCAGCAGCAAAGGCAGCACGACTTTGTAGTAGCGAAGGTTCGGAATGCTGGCGATGAGCACGCCGCCCGGCCGCAACAGCGGCGCCAGCCTTCTGACCGCTGACCATGGATCGCGGAGATGCTCGAGCACGTCGAGGCAGAGCACGGCGTCGAGCGAGCCCAATCCGATCGTCGGCAGCTCGCTCTCGATGTCGATGGCCCAGAACCCGTCGAGGTGCCTGCGGGCGATGGCACCGGGAGCGTGCGCCGGCTCGACCCCGCCAACCCATCGGCAAAGGCCGGCGGATTTGAGATAGGCAAGCGTGGCGCCGGTGCCGCAGCCGACCTCCAGGATCCGCTCGGCGTTCTCCGGCAGGAAGGCCGTGACCTCCCGGCGCTCGAAGTCGTAATAACCCGGCGTGACATCCATGATTGCGGGATAGCATAGGCCCATTCCGGCTGCAGCAGGCTCATCCTCCCATGGCGGACGCCACCCCGATCAGCGTCGTCACCGTCACCTATAACAGCGCGCGGGTGATTGCCGATTGCCTGGCTGGGATCCCGAGGGCGATCCCGGTCGTGCTGGTCGACAATGACAGCGGCGACGAGACCGTCGCCATCGCCCGCGCCATCCGACCGGAGATGCGGATCCTGCCGCTTGGCGACAATCGCGGCTTCGGCGCCGGCGCCAATCTCGGCCTGGCGGAAGTGACCACGCCCATGGGGCTTCTCCTCAACCCCGATGCCCGGCTCCGTCCGGGGGCGCTGGACGCTCTTGCCGCGGCGGCCGCCCGCTATCCCGAGGCGGGCCTCTTGGCGCCTTGTTCGTGGGATGGCAGCGGCCGCCTCGAATTCGGTCGCCAACCTTTGTTCGGCGCCTGGTCGGAGGCCGGCGGTAAGGAGGTCATCCCGGACGGCGATTGCTGCGCCCTCTACCTCGCGGGCTCCGCCATGTGCTTTCGCCTGGAAGCGTTCGCCGGCGTCGGCGGCTTCGATGAGGCCATCTTCCTCTATTTCGAGGATGACGATGTCTGCCTCCGCCTCGCCCATGCCGGCTGGAGCCTGGTGCATGTGGCGGATGCCCATGTCGATCACCTGGCCGGACGTTCCAGCGACGGCGTTGCCGGGCTCGACTATTGGAAGCACTGGCACCAGGGCTGGTCGCGCCTCCACATGGAAGCAAAGCATCACGGCCGCGCCGCCGCCTTGGCGCTGGCGCTCCCGCGTCTGGCGCTGTTCGCCATGAAGGCGGGGACTTACCGGCTCCTCGGCGCCGAGGCCAAGCACCGGCGCTATGGCGGGCGCTTGGGCGGAACCTGGGGCTATCTTGCCGGCCGGCAGGCCCGTTCCGTCCGCCTGGGCCGCAGCTAACTTGCCTTAGCCGAGCCCGAGCGCCCGCTTTTGCAGGTCGACCAACTCCGAAACGCCGCCCTGGGCCAGGCTCAGCATCCTGGACAGCACCGCCTCCTCGAAGGGCCGGGCCTCGGCGGTCGCCTGCACCTCGACCAGCCTGCCGGCGCCGGTCAGCACGAAATTGGCATCGGCTTCGGCGGAGGAGTCCTCGGCGTAGTCGAGGTCGAGCACGGCCAATCCCTGAACCAGGCCGCAGGAGATGGCGGCGACATGGTCGTCCAGCGGCACGGCGGGAATGACCTTGAGGCGGACCAGGTGCTGGAACGCCTGATGGAGGGCGACGAAGGCGCCGGTGATCGCCGCCGTGCGCGTGCCGCCATCGGCCTGCAGCACGTCGCAGTCGATCTTGACCTGCCGCTCGCCCAACTGGGCCAAATTGGTGACGGCTCTGAGCGAACGGCCGATCAGGCGCTGAATCTCCTGGGTGCGGCCGCTTTGGCGTCCCTTGGCCGCCTCGCGGTCGTTGCGGGTGTTGGTGGAGCGCGGCAACATGCCGTATTCCGCCGTGACCCAGCCCTTGCCGCTGCCCTTGAGAAACGGCGGCACCCGGTCGTCGAGCGAGGCGGTGCAGAGAACATGGGTGTCCCCGAACCGGGCGAGGCAGGACCCCTCGGCGTATTTGCTGACGCCGGGCTCGAGCGCCACGACGCGCATCTGATCATCCCTCCGGCCGGACGGACGCATGCAACCTCCCTGATTTAGCTCGCTTTCTGGGCAGCGACCGGTCCCGAGCGGGCGAGACCATACAGGCTCGAAGCCGCCTGGGCCAGGGCCGGGGCGGGCTCTGGGCACGCCCCGCGCCGGCCCCCCTCCCCGACCCTCGCCCTGAAAAATGCAATTGATGATCATTTGTTTATTAACAATACCCGCACATTCAGCGATGATGCGGAGCGCGCAGAGGCGCGGGCGGAGCCACCCCGGCTTCGGGGGGCCGACCAGGCGGCGGGTTTCCAGAATTTCTAGAATAGGAATCGAGCCCCCATGGCAACCCAGATCCCCGACAACGCCACCGTTCTTGCCGCGTTGCAGAAGCTGAACCGCGTCAACGTCAATCGCGGCAGCGGCGACAAGGGCGCCTCGGCGCCCGCGGTCGCACCGCCGCCGGCGGGCGTGCAGGACGTGGTCAACCTCTCCAAGGCGGCCTCGATCGCCACGGCGGCGCAGAGCGGCAAGCTCAACTCCGAGGCGGTGCAGCCTTCCGACCTGTCGCGCGAGGCCATTCGCGTGCAGGCCCTCCAGGTGCAGCAGCAACTGAAAGAACAGAAGCTCAGCATCGCCAACCAGCGGCCGACCGAGCTTCTAGGGCTGTTCCGCGGCACTTGAGGTCAATTGGGCGGGCGGACTGCCGCCGGCGTGCTTGCGCCTGGACGATCGCTGTCGATTGCCGCGGCCGGCTTCTACGCGCATTGACGCTGCTGCAGTCGAACACTAAGTAGGCCGGTACGGTGGTGTGCCGGTTCCGATGTTCGCCGGTATTGCCGGCGAACATCGGAACGGTCGGCACACTGTATTTTCAATAAGCTAGTGTCGACCTGAATCTGAAATTCGTGATAACGAATTTCAGATTCACGACACTAGCCCAGAGTTTGGCCAACACCGATCGGTCGCGGGGGGCCGTACCAGCCGAGCCATGATCACCCTGCTCAACGAGCGCAGCCGAGAAGTCTTCCGGCACATCGTCGAAGCCTACGTCGAGACCGGCGAGCCGGTCGGTAGCCGCACGGTTTCGCGCCGGCTCGGCATGCAGCTGTCGCCGGCGACCATCCGCAACGTCATGGCCGATCTCGAAGACGCCGGCCTCCTGCACGCCCCCCATACCTCCGCCGGGCGCTTGCCGACCGATGCGGGCATGCGCCTCTTTGTCAACGGCCTCCTGGAGATCGGCAACCTATCGGAGGAGGAACGGCGCTCCATCGACGGGCAATGCGCCGCCCGCGGGCGAAGCCTGACCGAAATCCTCGAGGAAGCCTCGGCCACGCTCTCCGGCCTCACCCGCTGCGCCGGGCTCGTCTATTCGCCCAAGCTCGAGATTTCCCTGAAGCACATCGAGTTCGTCAGCCTTGGACCCGGACGGGCGCTGGTGGTGCTGGTCTCGGAGAACGGCATGGTCGAGAACCGGGTCTTGGAGCTGCCGGCGGGAATCACCCCGTCCGCCTTGACCGAGGCGGGCAACTACATGAATGCCCGTCTCGTCGGCTCGACCCTGGAAGAGGCGCGCGCCCGCATCCTGGATGAGATCGACCATCAGCAGGCGCAGCTCGATCAGCTCACCTCGCGCGTGGTCGAGGCCGGATTGGCCACCTGGAGCGGCGGCAACAAGGATGCCTATCTGATCGTGCGCGGCCGCGCGCATCTTCTGGACGATGTGACCGCACTCGAGGATCTCGAGCGCATCCGCATGCTGCTGGAGCAGCTTGAAGGCAAGGAGTCGACGTTGCGCCTCATCGATGCGACCAACGCCGCGCAGGGCGTGCAGATCTTCATCGGAGCGGAAAACGAGCTGTTCAATCTGGCGGGATGCTCGATGATCGTCGCACCCTTCGGCAACACGCGTGAGCAGGTGGTGGGTGCGATCGGCGTGATCGGTCCGATGCGCATGAACTATGCGCGCATCGTGCCGATGGTCGATTACACGGCAAAGCTGATCGGCCGCCTGCTCGGCTCACCATGAATGGAGACGAGATGACCGACGAGCCCAAGCAAGACACCGGAAGCGCTGCCGGCGGCGAGCCGGGCGGGACGACGCCGGCGAACGACGCCGGTGCCGCCGGCGAGGGCCTCGGCCGCGAGGCGGCGCTCGATGCGGAGATCGCCAAGCTCAAGGACCAGCTGCTGCGGGCTTTGGCGGAAGCGGAGAACGTACGCCGCCGCGCCGAGCGCGAGCGCGACGAAGCCAAGCGCTTTGGCGCCGTCGGGCTCGCCCGCGACGTGCTCGCGGTTGCCGACAATCTGCGCCGGGCGCTCGAGCTGGTGCCGCCGGGCGTTCGCAAGGAGAATGAGGTCCTGGACGCGCTCTTGGTCGGCATCGAAGGGACCGAGCGCCAGCTCCTCTCCGCCTTCGACATGCACGCGATCAAGCGGGTCGAGCCCGTGGGCGAGCCCTTCGACTACAATCTGCACCAGGCGATGTTCGAGGTGGAGAACTCGGGCAAGCCGGCGGGCACGGTCGTCCAGGTGCTGCAGCCGGGCTATGTGCTGCATGACCGGCTGCTGCGTGCGGCGATGGTGGGCGTGGCCAAGGGTGCCGCACCCGAGCAGGAGAAGACCGCGCATCTCGACGAGACCGCCTAGAAGGCGCCTCGAGTGGCAGGGCGAAGGGGTCCAAAACGCGAACCCCGGGCGCGGCGGCGCACGCGATCGATCCCGGCCCGGCCGCTGGAAGCGGTCTTCGGCAGCCGGCATGCCCGGCCGCCGAGCCGCCCCGTCAACCGATCCCCGCAGAGGCCGGAAATATCCCAGCGGCAGCTGGCGGAAACCCTCGCCGCCGGTGGCGGTCTCGCGGTTGCATGCGTGCCAGGGCGCAACTATATACCCACGGAGCCTGTGGCTTCTTTTTCGGATCCGATATGAGCGGATTTCGCAAGAGGCCGCGGGCGGGGGGGCCAACGCATCCATCGGGGGCTCTAGCGGTGCCATCCCGGGCCGCTTCGGCCTGCCAGTGAAAGAGGAAGTCAGCCTATGAGTAAAGTGATCGGTATCGACCTCGGCACGACCAATTCCTGCGTCGCGGTCATGGAGGGAAAGACCCCGAAAGTCATTCCCAACGCCGAGGGCGTCAACACCACGCCGTCGATCGTCGCCTTCACCGACGCGGGCGAGCGCCTGGTCGGCCAGGCTGCCAAGCGCCAGTCGGTGACCAATCCATCCAACACGCTCTACGCCATCAAGCGCCTCATCGGCCGGCGCTTCGAAGATCCGATGGTGAAGAAGGACATGGGTCTCGTGCCCTATAAGATCGTCCGCCACGACAATGGCGATGCCTGGGTCGAGGCCGGCGGCAAGAAGTACAGCCCCTCGGAGATTTCCGCCTTCATCCTGCAGAAGATGAAAGAAACCGCCGAAGCCTATTTGGGCGAGACGGTCACCCAGGCGGTGATCACGGTTCCCGCCTACTTCAACGATTCCCAGCGCCAGGCGACCAAGGATGCCGGCAAGATCGCCGGCCTCGAGGTCTTGCGCATCATCAACGAGCCGACCGCGGCGGCACTCGCCTATGGTCTGGAGAAGAAGAAGACCGGCACCATCGCCGTCTACGATCTGGGCGGCGGCACCTTCGATGTCTCCGTGCTCGAGATCGGCGACGGCGTCTTCGAAGTGAAGTCGACCAACGGCGACACCTTCCTCGGCGGCGAGGACTTCGACGAGCGCCTCATCGATCTGCTCGTGACGAGCTTCAAGTCCGAGCACGACATCGATCTGCGCCTCGAT